>JADJMD010000014.1:0-300000 GCA_016709765.1 Ignavibacteriales bacterium | reverse complement strand
GGTATCATTGCTTAGATCAAATTCAGAACAAAAAAATATAACAATCTTAAACAAGCTTGATAAAGAAACTTTTGTTTATGCAGATGAAAATATGATGCAATCAATTTTTAACAATCTGGTTACAAATGCTATCAAATTTACTAATAGAAACGGGCAAATTGTTTTGTCTGCAAGCCAGTTTGGAAGGATGATTCGATTTTGTGTTAAAGATAATGGTGTTGGAATGGCTGATGAACAAAAATCTATGCTGTTTGGAATGAACAAAAGTTTTACAACACCCGGAACAACAAATGAAAAAGGTTCTGGTTTAGGCATGATTTTGTGTAAAGATTTTGTAGAAAAACATGGTGGAGAGATCTGGGTTGAGAGTGCTTCCGGCAAGGGTTCAGAGTTTTTCTTTACAATTCCTGCTATAGCTACGGAAAATAGCTAAGTACTTTAAGTTGGGTGTAAAAATATTAATTCTGCGGAAAAATTTTCCTGATCAAAAAAAGTCAATCCATATTTATTGAAATTGTAATCTCAAACAATTTTTGTAAATGCCAATAATTAAAAATAAATGTTGGTTTTTATCACAAAATCAAACTGAAAACCATTATAAGATTGTTTTGAATTATTCTTCGAATATTATTAAAAATGTGTTGGATAGAATATAAACTGGCATAAAAGTGGCTTATTTACTATGCATTTATAGAAATTATCTGTTTACTGAAGGCAAAAATTTATAAAATGATCGATACTAAAACTACTATATACAAAGAAACATCTACTGATGCTGAACTTAAAATTAAGAGTCTATTATCAGAAAAAATTCTTGAAACTGTACCCGTAACAATTTTTGTTTCAGATATTTCTACACAGCAAATCATTTATTCAAATTTTACTAAAAAGGAATTTTTAGGATATTCAACAAATGAGTTACAGGGTAGTGTATTTGAAATAGCAAAAAAATTATTAAATGCGGCGGATTATGATTTTATATTAAATGCCGTAATAGACTTAAACACTTCTGATGAAGACACGCCAAAAAGTTTTGAAATTCCCTTAATAGATAAGAATGGAAATTATTGTTGGTTTGAGATAAAGTTAACAATATTTAAACGTGGTACCGATAATCAGGCACAACAAATAATTGGGTTTCTTCAGAATATTGATGAAAATAGAAAAACTAAAAAAGCATTGGTAGAAAGTGATTTAAGTTATAGAAATCTATTCAACACTATTGAAGATGCGATTTATATTCAGGATGATTCAGGTACTTTCCTTGATGTTAATAATGGCGCAATAATTATTAACGGCTACACAAAGGAAGAAATAATCGGACAAACCGCAGAATTTCTTTCTGCCCCTGATAAAAATAATTTTGAAATTATAAACAAAAAAATATCAGATGCTTTTAAAGGAGTTCCACAGCAGTTTGAATTTTGGGGCAAGAAAAAAGATGGAACAATTTCACTTAAAGATATAAAAGTTTATAACGGCTTATACTTTGGCAAAAAAGTTTTAATCGCTCACTCTCAGGATATCACAAAGCGAAAAAAAGAAGAAGAAAAAATGCAAGCCGCTCTTGCCGAAAAAAACGTTCTTCTCAGAGAAGTTCATCATCGTGTAAAAAATAATTTGCAAGCAATGATCTATTTGATTGAAATGCAGATTGATAGACTTGATGATGAAAAAGTACAAATTTTTTTAAGAGAGCTTCAAGAACAAGCAAGAACTATGTCATTAGTTTATGAGCAGCTTTATCAATCTGATTATCTGGCTAAAGTTGATATGGATGGATATTTGAATAATCTAACTTCAAATGTTATTCAGACTTTTGGATTGGATAAAGATATTAGTTTTAATGTAAATGCACATAATGTTTCACTTGATGTTGAGACTGCAATGCCATGCGGACTTATTGTTAACGAACTTCTTACTAACTCTTTAAAATATGCTTTCACTGATGGGTTTGAAAAAACTCCAACAATTATTATTTCCTTAAAGTATGAAACAAAGAAAATTGTAATTTCTATTTCGGATAACGGAGTAGGTTTGCCAGCAAATTATGATTGGGAAAACACTGATTCACTTGGTTTAAAGCTTGTAAACTTTTGGGTTAAATATCAATTAGCAGGATCGATTAAACTAGATAGACATAAGGGTACAAACTATACTATCTGTTTTGATTATGAAGACAAATAGAACACAAAATACAATTCTTATTGTTGAAGATGATGCGATTGTCGCTTCTCAATTGCAACGCACATTGCATAAAATGGATTATACTTCAGTTGGTCCTGTTGCTACTGGTGAAGAAGCCATTGATTTAGCTTTGCGCGAATTACCTAATTGTATTCTAATGGATATAAAATTAAAAGGGGAGTTAACGGGAATTGAAACTGCCGATAAGATTCACAACACTTCTGAAATTCCTATAATTTATTTAACAGCTTATGCTGATCAGGAAACAATTGAACGAAGTAAAGACAGCCATACTTACGGATTTTTAACCAAGCCTGTTAGAGATAAAGAGTTAGGTGCGATGATTGAAACGGCAATTTATAAATCATCAACCGATAGATCGCTTAAACATTTGAACCAATTGTTACTTGCAATTAGAAGCATTGATAAATTAATAATTAAAGAAAGTATTCCGGAAAAACTTTTAGCGGAAACTTGCAATATCCTTATCAATTCTAAAGATTACATTGCCGCATGGATTAGCAATGAAAATGATCCAGCTCGTAGTCCAATCGAAATTTCGAATGGATTTAAAAATTCTAGTCATGAACAAATTGATAATCAAATATTTTCCTGTAAAATCAATAATTTATTAGAAAAAGACTTATCAAATCACAAACCAATTGTGCTTAGAGATACAGAGGGGTTAAATTTTTTTAATAGGGTTTTAAAAAATCATAAAATAAAAAATCCATCTGTATTTATTAGTCCGATACAGTATCGTAATAAATTTTATGGATATCTAATAATATTTTCTGACAACATATATTCCTTTGACGCCGTTGAAACTGAACTGCTTCAAACACTTGCTGAGGACGTTGCCTTTGCACTTAATAGCATTGAGGTTGAAAAGGAAAGAATTCTAGCTGATGTTGCGCTTAGTGAAAGTGAAGCATACTTTAAATCTTTATTACACAGCATGCACGAAGATATTATTGTTATCGATAGAGATTATAACATAATTGATATTAATGATTCCGCAGTAAAACGTACGGGACAAGGGTCTAACCAAATCATCGGAAAGAAGTGCCACAAAATTGTACATAATTCAGATGTTCCGTGTTGTGATAATGGAGCTGAGTGCGCATTAAAAAATGTTTTTGAAGAAGGGAACTCAAAACTTGTAAGACATATACACAATAATGCTAACGGAGCAGCTATTTATGTGGATGTACTTTTCTCACCTCTTAAAGATGAATATGGAAGAGTAACAAAAGTTATTGAATCGATCCATGACGTCACCGATTTACTTTCCACACAAGAAGCGCTTAATACAAGTGAAGAAAGAATAAAACAAATTGCAGACAATATTGATATTGTGTTGTTTACTTTAACAAGTGATGAAACTGGTGAAAAGTTAAAATATGTTAGTCCAGCGTTTAGTAGGGTTTGGGGAATTGAAAGTAAGAAAGTAATTGAGAATACTTCTCTCTGGGTAAATTCAATTTATCCAAAAGATCGTAAAATATTACTTGAAGCTATTCAAACTGCAAAATCTAATAAAAACTTTGTAGGAAAGATTGAGTACCGTATTGTTAGACCGGATGGAGGAACAAGATGGATAAGTTCTTCGATCAAAAATGCTAACAATAGTGTTACCGGGCAGGCTAATATTATTGGTATTGCAGAAGATATATCAGAAAGAATTCTAACTGAAAATAAACTAAAACGTTCAGAACAAGGGTATAAAAATCTTTTTGATAACGCACATGATCCAATCATCATTTTTGAACCGGTAAGAGGAATAATACTAAACTCAAACTTAAGAGCCTGTGAAACTTTTGGGTATGATAAACTAGAACTAGTAGGTAAATCGTTTTTTGATCTTTGTGCAAATCTTCAATTTGCTACAGAAATGGTTAGTGAAGTTGCAGATAATAGAGATGTTCCAACATTTGAGATAGAGGCTTTTAGAAAGGATGGATCTTCTATCTTTTTTGAGATGAATTTTTCTCTGACAGATTTCCTTGGACAAAAAGCAATCATCTCAATTAATAGAAATATTACAGTTAGAAAACATACTGAAAATGAACTAAGAATCTTATCTGAAATTGTAAAGCAAAGTCCTTCTTCTGTTTTATTAACCAATACAAAAAATCTGATTGAATATGCCAATCCAAGATATACCGAACTTACAGGATATACTTACGAAGAAATTGCAGGTAAAGAAGCACAAAAAATAAAACCGATTGATAATAAAGATGTTAATAAAATTTGGGAAGAGGTAAAAAAAGGAAATGTTTGGCGCGGCGAAGTAATGAATGTCAAAAAAAATCACGTTCCTTACTGGGCATCATTATCCATCTCCCCAATTAAAAATGAACACGGAAAAATTGTTCGTTACCTTTTTATCGAGCAGGACGTAACACAACAAAAAGAGCTTGAGATAGAATTAAAATTAGCATTAACTAAAGCAAACGGAATCAACATATTCAAAACTCATTTGCTGGGCAATCTTAATCACGAAATAAGAACTCCGATGAACTCTATTATTGGTTTCTCTCAAATTATGATTGAGGAATCCGAAGATGAAAATGTTGTAGAAATGTCTAATAAGATAATTAAGTCTAGCTACAGGCTGCTTAATACTTTAAATTCTATAATAGAACTTTCTGATCTTGAGTCCGAACGAATAAAAGTTAATTACACAGATATCAACCTTTCTCACTTTGTTAGATACCTTGATTATAGTTACAAGAGCATCATCGCAGAAAAAGGGCTTTCTCTTGAGATTGAAATTTTAAAAGAAGACACAATAGTTTCATCGGATGAAAAACTATTAGAACAGATTTTTAAAAATCTTCTAGATAACGCTATTAAGTACACTGAAAATGGTGCAATAAAAATAATTGCTGATGAATTTATTGATGATGAGGATCGAAAATTCTGTATTGTAAAAATTATTGATACTGGAATTGGAATACCTCAAAAAAATCTTGATGTAATCTTTGATGCTTTCCGACAAATAAGTGAAGGTGTTACTCGCCGTTACGAAGGTACAGGGTTGGGTCTTACAATTGCACAAAAAATGGTAAGACTTTTAAATGGCAGACTTGAGGTTGAAAGTAAAGAGGGTCTTGGTTCTTCTTTCGCAATTATATTGCCATTACCGAATAAACCAATAAATCCAGATTTATTGGAAGAGGACACTAATTTAGATGAAAACGTTGAATTAAGTGCTAAGGCAAAAAGTCCAAATATTCTTATTGTTGAAGATTACTTGATGAACGTTGATATTATGCGGTATTTTCTTAATGATATTGCAACTATGGATCATACTACAAACTACGAAGACACACTAACAGCAATTCGCCAGACTTCTTATGATATTATTCTTATGGATATAAACCTTAAAGACAGTATTGGTGGATTAGAATTGATGAAAGAAATCAGAAAAACAGATTCTTACAGTAAAACCCCGATCATCGCAATAACAGGTTACACATCTTCTATGGATCAGGATACATTCTTAAAAGAAGGGTTTTCAGGCTTCTTGGCAAAACCTTTTAATCAAAAGCAATTAAGGCATATTATTTTTAAGAATTTAAACTGATTTGCTTCAAAAAAGATAAAGTATTTTAGCTTTATTCCGATAATTAAGAGTGCAATTGATTGATTTGAATTGTGTTTGTCGGATTAAATGAATTATTGATTATTTATTGTTGAAAGCTAATTTCAGTTCTGCTGCATATCGTATTTCACTTCCGGTTTCATCACTCAATTGGTCAATTCAATATTTATTTTATTAAAAGTGAATGAGTATTTTTTCATCCGCAAACTTGCAAAATGAAGACTCTTAAAAGATATGTTTCATAAAATCGAAAATCGTCTAATCATTCTTATTGTTTTTGTGCTAATAGTATTTGCCGGAACAATTATTTATTTAAAAGTTAGTGAGAATAATATAATTAAGTCACTATCTGAAGAGAGAAACTTATCATTAAAAACATCTATCATTAATAATTTACCTGCCCAGAAAAGCGGCGCACAATTTCTACCAGATAGTGATCAGTTAGAAAAAATCTCTTTAAGTACAGGAACCAAAATTAAAATTATCGATTTAGATGAAGCAGACTTATTAATAAATTATCTTCTAGATAAACCATACATCAATTACGTATTTATTCAATTAAAAGATGAAAACGGAACAACGCAAAAGGTATTATTTGCAAAAAAAGAATCAACTGTACTAAAACAAAAATACGATGATGCTAAAAAAGAGTATTCCACACTAATACTTATTTTCCTTATACTCTCATTTTCTATTACCACGGCACTTTTTCTACAAATCGTAAGACCTATCTCTAACATCATAGGAAGTTTTACTTTAAACAAACCTGAACGATTAAAAAAACTTATAAATACAAAAAGTGAGTATGGTGTTTTTGCAAATCTTATTAAAGAATTTTTTGATCAGAAAAAAAATCTGGAAGAAGAAGTTAAGGTTAGAAAAATTACTCAGGAAGAGCTTGAAACATTAAATGATGAACTTGAAAAACGTGTTGAAGATAGAACCGAGGAATTAGCAATTACAAATCTTGAACTTCAGAAAGAACGTGACCAGACAAAACAATATCTTGACATTGCAGGTACGTTAATTGCACTTATTGATTCTGATGGTTACATCCAGCTTATAAATAAAAAAGGCGATGAAGTTCTTGGTTATTTACAAGGCGAACTAAATGGCAAAAATTGGTTTGACAATTGTTTTCCGGATAACATAAAAAGAAAGAATAAACAATTACACTATGATGTTCTTAGAGGAAAGATGCCGCCCATTGAATACTTTATAAGCGAAGTGGTAACAAAGGGTAAAGAAATTAGAACTTTAATCTTTCACAACACTTATCTAAGAGATGCAAACGAAAATATCACTGGAGTTTTATTTTCTGCTGAAGATATAACAGAATTAAAGTTAAAAGAAAAAGAGCTGATTGAAGCAAAAGAAAAAGCTGACGAATCAAATAAACTCAAATCTACATTCTTAGCTAATATGAGCCACGAGCTAAGGACTCCGATGATTGGGATTTTAGGATACTCTGATCTATTGATTGCTGAAGTTGAAAAAGATAATCATAAAAAAATGGCGAAGGCAATCCACGATAGCGGGCAAAGATTAATCGATACATTAAATCTAATTTTAGATCTTTCAAGATTAGAAGCCAATAAACATAATATAGATTATCAGGTTGTAAACCTTAATGAGCTTGTTAA
The DNA here is from genome assembly GCA_016709765.1 of Ignavibacteriales bacterium. NCBI lineage: Bacteria > Pseudomonadati > Ignavibacteriota > Ignavibacteria > Ignavibacteriales > Ignavibacteriales bacterium. The sequence continues at coordinate 292,560 of JADJMD010000014.1, read as the reverse complement.
AAGTGTGAAGTTTCATTTTGAAGCTGCTGCCGGCAGAAAAAAATTATTTTTGAAAGTAGCACTACCGTCTTACGATGTAATTGCAAAAACCGATCCGAGAATGTTAAGAGATGTAATGAACAATCTAATAAACAATGCTCTAAAATTTACAAACGATGGCGGCGTATTTATATCCCTTGAAGTATTTCATAGAAATTTTATAATTAATATAAAAGATACAGGAATTGGAATTCCCAAAGAGAGTTTAGATTTGATATTCGAAGAGTTCAGACAAGTGTCTGAAGGACTGGGAAGAGGTTTTCAAGGTACAGGTTTGGGATTAACAATATGTAAAAAGTATGTTGAGTTATTGAATGGACGGATTTCAGTTAAAAGCACACTGAAAGAAGGATCAGAATTTACTTTCCAAATTCCCTTATTCACAGAAGAAATATTAAAAGAAAATTTTGAAAATTCTGACAAGGTCCAAAATGTAGTTGGTGAAACTATTGAAGTAGAAAACAAATACCTAAAATCTGAGCCGGAAGTAAATGAAATTAAAAAGAAAATTTTGGTTGTTGAAGATGATTCAACTACTCGCGATATAGTAAAACTTTTCATAAAAAAAATATATGATGTTGCATTTGCAGTAGATGGTGAGAAAGCTCTTAAAGCTATTAGCGATTCTAAATACGATTTAATTATTATGGATATAAATCTGGGTTCTGGAATAAATGGAATTCAAGTAGCGGAAAAAATAAGAAAGGTTGCCGGGTACGAATCAATTCCCATTATTGCCGCTACCGCTTTTGCAATGCTTGGTGATAAAGAAAAGTTTCTTGAAGCCGGATTTGATCAGTACATCTCAAAACCATATTTAAAAAATCAATTATTAGAATTACTTTTAGGTATCCTTAAAAATTGATTTGTCTAAATGTCTATCCAATAAGAAAACTTAACCAAAAATATATTATCTGTTTCTGATTTTAATAGACTGCTAAAATCATTTTTAAAATTAAACTCACCGGGATTTTCAAAATTCATACGGCTGTTTGTCCAAGCAAAATAAAAAACTGATCCTGGTAATGCTTCCCATCTTAAAACTAAATTGCCTCGCAGGGATTTAAAATTAAAATCAGGATTATGAAAATCAAATGATGGAGCTGGTCCTTCTGCATCTGGATCAACTGAGTAATTTTCTGATTCCGTATCATAACTGATCTGCGATCCTTCAAGACCATATTGTTTTACTTCTAAGGTTGGTGGATTAATTATCTCTTTAAAATTTTCATAATCGCCAACTGAGATAAGTGGTTGAATGTACAATTGTAAACTAAGAGTTGGAGTAAAAATCCAGTTTAATCTTATGTTGGCAGAAAAAGTTTTTTGATCCAAATCTGCAAAAACATACCGAGTGTTATACGTGCGAACAGCTGTTTGATCTGAAATATCTCTAACCCATTGAAACGAAGTATTGTTAGTTGCGTATTCTGGGCCAAAAGAAAAACTTATTCTAGAGCTTGGTTTCCATTCGATCTCTATTTCGGTAGCAAACTCATTACTGCCAATTTCATTTCGCCAATAACCAATACCGGGTGAAACGATTATTTTTTCACGGCTATCAGTGTATGCACTAATATTAAAGGAATAATTTGATGGGATATTAAGTTTAGGTCCGCCCCGCGTTAATGATTTGGAAACAGATTTAAAATTATTTGAAACTTGGGCATTAATTCCCCAATAATTTAAAAATTGAGCAGAAGATGTTAAGTAGAATCCACTTCTTTCAATATTATTTTCAAAATCAGAGGTTCTGTTATATGCAAGGTAAACACTTTTTCTCCTGAAAATATCGTCCGGATCAAACCATCTGTAACCAGTTACAAGATGCCCGTTAATTCTATCTGCAAACCATTGCGAACCAAGATCATTATATTCAAATCCGGGTGAAATAATTCCAATTGCAGCGTTAACATAAAAATTTCCCTTTTGTTTATTTAAGGAAACGCGGGCAAAGTATCCTGCAATTGAGGTTCGATTAGTATCAATTGGCATGTAAGTTTTATCTGGTCGTTGCATATACCTGTATGGTTGCTCCTGCAATCTTTTTAGATACTTTTTAGTGCCGGAAGTATAAGAACCAATAACTGAACCAGTTACAACATAAGTTTCATCGTCATCTAAAAAAGTCCATCCATCTGTACCAAAAGTATAAGCTTGATTACTTAATAAATTTTTTAGATTCTCATTACTAAGGTCTCTGTTTACAGAAGTGAATATTATACCAATTGCTTGCTTACCGGAGTTAAACTCTTTTTGAGTTCTAAAGATGCCATAATGAGTAAACGGTTCTACTTCAATCGATGTATCGCTTATTTCTTGTCGTAAAGTTGCATATGTTCGTTCAGTTAATGAACTGAGTGCCCCGATTGACCAGGTTTCATCGATTTTACCGGTTAGCTTTGCAGCGCCAAGAATTCTTGTTTCGTTTGGATAATCAACATAACCGTTTTTTGTAACATTGCCCTGCGGTGATCTTCCGATTCTTCTTGAATAAATTAATTCTGGTACACCGAAATTAAATCCCCAATTATTATTTGCTCCACCATAACCAAAAGAAAAAATATTTCCTCCTTCGATAAAAAAGGGTCTCTTTTCATTGTAGAAAGTTTCAAATTCGGAAAGATTTATTATCGCTGGATCAACTTCTACTTGCCCAAAATCAGGGTTTATAGTTGCATCTACATTTAAGTTACTGCCTATGCTAAATTTAATATCCGCACCTACGGATGTTTTGTATTGATTTGACTTATAGAAAGGGTCGTTTACGTCGTGAACTAAATACTGCGCTTTTTGTACAAAGTAGGGAAGTATCTCAAATCGATGTTTGGCTTTTATACCATCCAATCCAATTAGATCTGCAAACTTTGATACGAAGCCGCTTTCTTTTTTGGGAACTAAAACATAAAAAGACATTTCGTGTTTACGTTTTATATCACGATTTAAATTAACACCCCAAATCATTTTTTCTGCATCTTTGAATCTTAATTGCGTAAATGGAATTCTTACTTCCAAATTCCATCCGCTCTCATCAACGGTAGTTTTAGATTGCCAAATCCCATCCCATGATTCATCCATTCCGCCATCATTGAACAGCGTTCCATCGGCAATAGAACCGCCGGGATTTACAGCAAAATAAAATCCGGTTCTATCATCGTTGTAAGGATCAAGATAAATCCAAAACCAGTCTGACTCAATAAAATTATCACGACGCATCAATGTTACATCAATAGAATCAGGGTTGGAATCATAAAATCTCCCGCTGAAATATATATTATCAGCATCATGGGAAATCCAAACTTCTGATTTTTCTGTAGCAAATTTGCCTTCATCAGGATCCTTTTGTGTAAATGCGGTAATGGGTTGCTTAGAATAAACAGGCTCACTTAAAACTCCATCCAATATAAGCGGTTCATCAAGCTTATAGGAAATAAGAGCTTTAGTAGAATCGTTTTTGGATGAAGCAAAATATGTTGCATTAAAGACTAACAAAAAAAGTAATAGTGTAAAAAACTTCATAATTCTATCAATTTTTAGTTTAACATTTTGACTTTGGCTTATCAGAGAACTTAATGGTTAAGTTATTCTAGAAATATCATATACCAGTTAATTGATCTATTTGTTCAAACTAATATTAATTTATTCTAAGTTTTTTATTCCGATAATTCTTAGAAGTGGTAATGATGAATGATGAACGGTTTATAATAAATGATGTCGCCTGGCAATTTTTAAGTATTCATCGCCAGGCGGAAAATATTTTTAATTACTTCTTATTTATTTTGATTTTACCACTTGCAGTATTCAACTCAATCATCGAACCACCGCCATTAAGTATAAATTTCTTAATAAGATTTTTTGAACTTTTATCAACAGTTGTTGGTTCAAAGTCCGATTTAATCATCTTTTCAACATCCGGGTCACTGGCGTGTTTACCCACATAAACTGTTGCAACTATATTCACTTTAGAATCAGCTGGAATAGATAGATTAATATCTCCACCCGCAGTGTTTAATTCACTTTTTGAATTACTTGCAGAAATTAAATCAGCATTTATGTTTCCGCCTGCAGTATTTGCTTCAATTGAACCAGAAACATTTCTAAGACTAATGTTTCCTCCTGCTGTATTTACTTCAGTTTTTCCTGTAGCACCGTCCAGGCTCACATTACCGCCAGCAGTATTTAATTCAGCACTTCCGGAAACTTTGCCAACTGAAATATTTCCTCCGGCTGTTGAAACTTCACCACTGCCACCAATATTTCCGATCGAAACATTTCCGCCACCAGTTGATACTTCAATTTTACTTTTAACATCTTTTACACTAATGCTTCCACCGCCGGTTGATAATTCGGTTTCACCACTAACATTGCCGACAGTAATATTTCCCCCACCGGTTGATGCAGAAAATTTTAGAGCAACATCTTCAACATTAATGTCTCCGCCGCCTGTGGAAATTTCAACTTTTCCATTAATGTTTCCATTTACCCCAACATTGCCACCGCCTGATGAAAGATCCAAATTAAATTTTGAAGGCAGGGATATTTCAACACGAAAATCATCCGAATCTTCACCTTTAAATTCTACAATTACTCTATTCCCTTGCTGCTCAAGCTTAAGGTTATTAATATCTTCCTCCTCTAAATTAATCGCTTTAACATATACTTGATCTTTGTCCCACGTTGATACTATAATATTTCCATTTGAAATTGAAACTTCAAGGTTATCACCTTTGGAAACATTAAACGACTTGTCCTTATCTGTTGCCATAGTGAATACGGCAAATCCAGTTAGAATAAAAAACAGGCTTGTGTGTAAGAATCTTGTAAATTTTTGATTTTTCATATCAGTACTCCTTTATAATATTTTTTGCTTGCAGTCTTACATAATTATTATTATCAACTTGAATTTTATTTCTTAGTTTTGATAAATCATCAACACTAAAGCTATATCCTTTTTTTGCAGCATCAACTAAATTGTTGATTGCTTCAATGCGAATTCCTGCACTTGTATCATTTAATAAAACATAGATGAAGGTATTTTTAATCTCAGTGTCCATTGGAATTTCATTTAAGGATTTAAGAGCTTCTCTTCTAACACCCGGATTACCATCATATTTTGCTACTGTTATCAAAGAGTTTTTTATTTCATCATCAATCCCGGTACCTTTAGCTACATTTATTAAATTTATAGAATTTAGTCTTGTACCTGGATTCTGGGCGTTAAGAACGGCATATGTTAGAAATTGTTGCAATTTAGGATCTGAAATATTTCCTTTAAAATGTCCTGGTTTTACAATATCAAAAGTAAATTCAACTTGTCCATCAGATGGATCAGGATCTGTAAAATTAATGTTACTAATTTTTATTTGATCGTTTATAAGGGGGTTTGGTTGAGAATTTTCAACAGATGGAGATTTAAAAATTAGGTAACTAATAAACATTCCTATTAACAAAATTGAAAATCCGCTAAATGCTAACCCAGCAGGTTTGGTTATCATTGAATAAACAGAGTTGAAAATTTGTTTAACAAAAGAGATGCTATTTCGTTGTGCTCTTAATTGACCTCTTAATTCAAGTCGTGCTTCATGTAATAAGTTCGGATTTACAGAAACAGACACATCATTCTGAATATCTGCAAAAAGTTTTTTGTATGCTTCTAATTCAAGCTTACACTCATTACAAGTTTTAACGTGATCTTCAAATATTTTTTTCTTATCTAAATCCAGTTCTTCATACAGATAAAACTGAATCATTTCCTTATAATCATTATGTTCCATTTGCTTTTCCATCTAACTAAAATTTAATAACTGTTTTCTAATTGTAGCTTTAATCTTTTAATCGCATCAAAAAGATATTTTTTTATTGTTCCTTCTTTGCAATTCATCATTTCCGCAATCTCCCGAATTTTATATCCTTCATAATGCTTTAATAGAAAACTCATTTTTTGATTTGGCGACAATGAATTTAGAGCTTCATTTATCTTTTTCTCATTTTCTGAATTAATAGCTAAATTTTCAGGGGATAACTCGCTGTCATCAGGAATTGTTGATATATAAGATTCATTTTTTTCATCATCCAAAGAAAAATGATTTGCCCTAGCATATTTTCTTTTAAAAGTGATGCATGTGTTTGATGTTATCCTAAAAAGCCAGGTTGAAAACTCACTTTTAAATTGAAAATTTAATAACCCTTTGTATACTTTAATAAATACTTCTTGATAAATATCTTTTGCATCATCGTTATCGCCTGTATACTTAAAAGCAATGCGCAGAACCATTTTATCATATCGATATATCAGCTCTTCAAAAGCCAATATATCTCCATTCTGAGCGTTTATTATTAGTTCGTTATCGCTTAGTGTCATTAATTTTTATCTTTTTACAAATTATTAGACTAAAGTTACGCAGAAATGGTTGGTGGGAGAAGAATAAATATTTTACCAGTTAATTTTGGCCAGGTTTCTTGGGATTATTCTGTTCTATCATTTAATTTATTATTAGTAAAAAAAGATTACATGATTTATTACAAATATTATTCTAATTGATTCCTTAGTTATGACTATCATAAATTAAACATGAGTTGTCAAATGAAAAAACTAATTCCTTCCCTAATAATTATCAGTCTTATTCTATTTTCATTCAATGCCACGGCGCAGAAAAATTCAGAAACTGATTCTCTGAAAAATATTTCCTTAACCGGACTGTCATTCAGAAGCATCGGTCCAGCTGTGACGGGAGGGAGAGTGATAGAGATTGCTGTTAATCCACTTAACTATAGCGAATATTATGTTGCATCCGGACACGGTTCATTGTGGAAAACGACTAATAGTGGAATAACCTTTAATCCAGTTTTTGATGGAAATAAATCCTATGCAATCGGTTCAGTTGCTATTGATCCAACAAATGTAAATGTAGTTTGGGTCGGAACAGGTGAAAACAACAATCAGAATAATGTGATTTATGGTGATGGTATATACAAAAGTGAGGATGGCGGTAAAAGCTGGAATAATATGGGATTAAGTTCATCTCAGCAAATTGGCGGAATTGCGATTGATCCAAATAATTCAAATATAGTTTACGTTGCTGCTTATGGCTCATCAAGAATTCCAGGAGGGGATAGAGGAATTTTTAAAACAACTGATGGCGGTAAAACTTGGGAAAATGTTTTAAAGATTAGTGAGTACACAGGTTGCTACCAGGTACATATGGATCCAAGATTTTCAAATATTTTATATGCTGTTGCTCATCAAAGGATGAGAAATTTATACACAGGTATTTACGGCGGACCAGAGAGTGGTATTTATCGTAGTCTAGATTTCGGTGTTACTTGGGAAAAACTAAAAAATGGTTTGCCTTCTGAGGATGTCGGAAGAATTGGAATGGCGATATCTCCAGTGAACCCTGATTTTCTTTATGCAATCGTTGAAGCTACTGACAAAGATAAAGGTGTTTACCGAAGCACTGACCGTGGTGCAAGCTGGGCAAAACAAAGCGGGTACAATGCATCTGCTCCATTTTATTATCACGAACTTATATGTGATCCTGTTGATTTAGATAAGGTTTATAGTAATGATACTTTTATTCAACTTACAATTGATGGTGGAAAAACCTGGAAAAATTTGGGTGATGATAAAAAACATGTTGATAATCATGCCTTGTGGATAAATCCAAAAGATAATATACACCTTCGTGCAGGTTGCGATGGTGGAGTTTATGAAACTTTTGATCAGGGAAAGAACTGGGATTTTAAATCAAATATTCCAATTACAGAAATTTATAAAGTAACTACTGATAATGCATTGCCTTTCTACAATGTTTACATTGGAACACAAGACAACAATAGTCTCGGCGGTCCATCAAGAACTATAAGTTCTGCAGGCATTCTTAACCAGGATTGGATGTTTACAAATGCCGGTGATGGTTTTGAAACACAAGTTGATTGGAAAGATCCAAATAATATTTATGCACAGTCACAAAATGGTGGTCTTGTTCGTTTTGATAAAAGAAGTGGTGAAAATTTATTCATCCAGCCTCAGGATTTTGCGGATACCGCTTACAGATTTGATTGGGATGCGGCATTGTTGATTTCAAAATTTGACAATAAAAGATTGTACCATGGTGGTAATAAATTGATGCGCAGTGATGATCAGGGTAGTACTTGGAGAGAAATTAGTCCAGATCTTACTCGTGGCGTTCCAAAAGAAATGCAAAACCTTATGGGTCAAAGCTGGAGTATTGATCAACTTGCACGCAAGGGTTCTATGGCCCAGATAGTATCAATTGCGGAATCGCCTATAGATGAAAATATTTTATTTGTTGGCTCTGGAGATGGATTAATTAATTTTACTACAAATGGAGGAACGAGCTGGATAAAATCATCAATAGAGGGGCTGCCTGAATATTCACGAATTAATCAAATTATTGCATCAAGTTTTAATAAGCTTGTTGCTTACGCAGCGTGCAACAATTACTTTGGCGGAGATTATAAGCCTTATACTTATAAAACAACGGATGGAGGAAAAAGCTGGTTTTCAATTAACAGTAATCTCCCGGAAAATGGAAGTACTTTTTCTATTGCAGAAGATCATATAGACAAAAATCTTTTATTACTTGGGACTCTTTTTGGTGTTTATTTCTCAAACGATGGTGGAAAGGAATGGATCCCTTTTAATAATGGAATGCCTCCCGCTTGTGTGATGGACCTTGAAATTCAAAAAAGAGAAAATGACCTTGTTGTTTCTACATTTGGAAGAGGAGTTTATATACTCGATGATTATTCGGCTCTTCGTTATATGTCTGCCGAAACTTTAAATAAAGAAGCAGAAATATTTCCTATCAAAGATGCTTTGATGTTCATTCCATCCAATCCGCTTGGCTTTAAAGGAGTTGCATTCCAGGGTGCAAGTTTTTATTCTGCACCTAATCCAGAAGTTGGTGCCGTGTTTACTTATTACTTGAAAGATGAGTTTAAAACTTTAAAGGAAATACGTAGAGATGAAGAAAAGAAAAAGCAGAAAAACAAAGAAGACATTAAATATCCTTCGTATGAAAAATTAAAGGGTGAACAGGAAGAACCTGAGGCTTATCTTCTTTTTACAATTACAGATGAAGCCGGAAATATCATTCATAAAATAAAAACTGAAGCAAAGAAAGGGGTAAACCGATTGGTTTGGAATTTCCGTTACAACCCAGTTACTCCTGTGTCCCTTCAACCATATGATGATTCAGTTCCATGGAATGAACCGGATAAAGGTTATATGGTTGTGCCCGGTAAATATTTTGTTTCACTTTCAAAATTTCAAGATGGCAAGTTTAGCGATCTAGTTGCTCCAAAAGAATTTTTGTGCATTGCTTTAAACAATACCACACTTCCGGCAGATGATAAACTTGCACTCGATGCCTTTAACAAAAAAGTCGCCGAACTTACTCGCGCAATTACAGGAGCCAATGCTTTTAGAAATGATCTTGTGGAAAAAATAGGATATCTGAAGAAAGCGGTTTTGGATGGTGCGGAAGTTCCGATTTCAATTTATAATAATGTAATTAACATTGAGTCCGATTTGAGAGAATTAAACCGAAAACTTAATGGTGATCAACTTAGAGCAAGATATGAGGGCGGAACACCCACCTCAGTTAAAGGACGAGTTGATCTAATTACTGGGGCACTATGGGGTACAACTGCAGCTCCTACGAATACTTTTATCAAATCTTATGATGGCGCTGCAAGTAGATTTGATGAAATACTAAATGATCTCAAATCAATTGATAATAGTATAAAAATTGTTGAATCAGAGCTTGAAAAATCTTTTGCGCCTTATACTCCTGGTAGAATCCCTGAGTGGAAAAAGAATTAGAACGTTTTTTCCCCTGCTAATGAAAGTTAGCAGGAGGTTATTAAAATTAAGGAATATCTTTTGTGGAAGGTAGCTCCCAAGGTATTTGATAATCCTCATAAAGTTGTTTAGTTAATTGAACTAGGACAGGATTTGCAGCAGAATCCAGCCAGTAAATTATTTTCTTCAAATTTGTTGGTTCCATTTCTGTGCAGCCGGCTGTTGTTTCATCTGGTTGAGACCAATTATGCAAGAAAATACAAGAGCCAGCACCTTTGGTTGTTGGATTAGTGTTATGATCAACCACTAGGCCTTGCTCGTACCATATATCTGCAAAAAACATTTTCTCTGATGATTGCCAGTCGACATCTTTAATTTCATTTCGGTTAACTATCTGATTATAATATTCTGATTTAATATCATCTATACATTCAACCATTTCTGTAATTGGCAAGTATGGAATTTTTAATCCTTTCATTTGATCCGGTGATGCATATCCAAAGGCGGCACTTAATTTAAATATACCGGCGGGACTTCTTCCATCTCCTTCGGTTTTTATCGGCAGTTTTGATGAATCAATATCATTCAGACCTCTGCCCCAACCAAGTCCTGTTCTACCGATTACGACTGGAATTATATTACTGACCTTAACCCAAACGCTATTTCCACTACTTCTTTCAAAATAAACAAGTTCACCTTTCGTTGACGTGGTTGAATCCGTTAATACTAAAATCAATTGTCTTGTATCAAAAGGTAAAGGTGTTTGAAATTTGGTTTGAGAATAACAATTTGTTATAAATAACAAAATAATAATTAAAAAATATCTCTTCATAAATAACCTTTTAATATCATAAGTAAATTAAATAAACATATCTTAAAACTCATTTCATTTATTATTAAAATAAATTTTTTCTATAACGGTATTTTATATAAATATCATTTTATGAAATGAATACTGCTTTACACATAGTAAATCTAAATATTCTCTAAATTAATTATTTCATCTGGTGTATTAACTTTGTAAGTAGATTTAATTTTTAATAATATTCAATAAAAGGTTTTTGTCTAAACTAATGCAAATTACTGATGGTGGAGAAATGAAATGCATCGAACAAATAATATTTTACAAAGATAAAGTAATTGATTTACTTATTAGAAAAATTGGGTACAAAACAATTGCCGAGATTTACGATTTTGTTAATAGATATGACGATATAAAATAGAATCTTGCTGCGGCTGCTTATAAGAACTAGAACAAAATGTAATAAAAAATCTACTGAATTGTTTGAGGAACGAATTTCAATCAACTGGTCAAAGCATAACAGAAATATGCCTTCAATTAGTGTCAAGAGAAATTCTTATTGAATAATTATTACCAAAATATTATTAGAAGGAATAATTTATGGAATTAGGACTCCTTGATATAAGTGTATTTATACTTTTTTTTCTTGTGGTTGTTGGAACAAGTATGTTCAAAAGCAGGAAAGAAGAAACAGGTGAAGATTATTTTCTTGCGAGCCGGGGATTGATCTGGCCTATTATCGGGATCTCATTAATTGCTGCAAACATTTCATCAGAACAATTTGTTGGGATGTCCGGGCAAAGTGCCGGCAATGTTGGATTAGCAATTGCCAGTTATGAATGGATGGCCGCAATTACACTTGTCTTTGTAGCTTTCTTTTTTCTACCAAGATTTTTAAGCAGTGGAATATATACAATTCCTGAATTCCTGGAGTACAGATATAACTCAACTGCTCGCTCTTTAATGGCATTCTATACAATGGTAATTTACGTCGGAGTTACTATTTCAGCAGTTATTTATTCAGGGGCTATCACTATCTACACAATTTTTAATGTTGATATAGAAATTGCTGTTTGGGGTATTGGAATTATTGCAGCACTTTATACAACATGGGGAGGATTAAAAGCTGTTGCCTGGGCTGACGTTTTTCAAGGCACCGCATTAATTATTGGAGGAGCTGTTGTTCTATATTTTGGACTAATTGCAGTTGGCGGATTAGATAGTTTCTTTAATCATAATGCTGATAAACTTCATATGGTCTTACCTGCTGATCATCCTGTACTTCCATGGACGGCTTTGGTAATTGGTTTGTGGATACCAAATATTTATTACTGGGGACTAAATCAGTATATAACACAAAGGACTCTTGCCGCAAAAAGTTTAAGAGAAGGACAAAAGGGAATAATCTTTGCCGCAGCAATAAAAATAATAATTCCATTTGTGATTGTATTTCCTGGAATTATTGCTGCCCAACTTTACAGTGGTTCAATGAGCACATCGGATGCGGCTTATCCAACCCTTATAAAGAACTTAATACCCACCGGTCTTAAAGGATTTATGCTTGCTGCAATTGCAGGTGCTGTAATTAGCTCTCTTGCATCAATGTTAAATTCAGCTTCAACTATTTTTACATTGGATCTGTATAAAATCTATATTAAAAAAGATGCCTCACAAAAAAACCTGGTTTTTATCGGTAGGATGATGACTTTACTTTTTGTTTTACTTGGCTGTATCATTGCTCCAAATTTAGGCAATCCTAAATTTCAGGGAATATTTACTTACATCCAGGAATTTCAAGGATACATTTCGCCTGGAATTTTAGCTGCATTTATTTTTGGGATATTAGTTAAGAAAGCCCCACCCATGGCTGGAGTAGTTGCATTGTTAGCTTGCGTTCCCGTTTATGGATTTTTGCAATGGCAATTTGGTGAGATAGCATTTTTAAACAGAATGGCAATCACTTTTGGTGTTATACTTTTATTAATGTCAATTATTACGATGATTAAACCGTTACAAGAACCGAAACAACTTCCAAAGAGAACTGATATTGATCTAACGCCAACACCGCAATTAATTTGGTTTGGGAGTGCAGTGATTCTGATGACTCTGGTGTTGTACGGAATATTTTGGTAAAAAATATTAAACTATGTAAGACATATAAAATAGTAAATCCCACCAAAAGTGGGATTTATTTTGCATTGGCATAGCGGAAACTTTGTGAGTTAAAAAATCAGTTATTTATTTATAGCTTATAAATGAATCTTTTCAAAAAATTCTTCTAAATATCTTCTCTGTAAATTTTTTGTTACCGAAGCCTTTCTTTCACAAGGAGTGTTATTTAAGTAAATAATTTTGAAATAGGATTGAGTTTTGTATAGCAATATCCCCCAAAGGATGTAGTTCTTTTTTCATCCCTTTGATGGATTGAATACTACCATATAACTGTTGATTATATAATAAAGTTAAAAACAAATAATCTAATTAGATAGAAAAAGGTTATTTGAAGGATTTAATCTGTGCAAGGATTAGTTGCCATCATTTTCAATACAAAACTAAACATATGGCAGGAAAAAATCATGAGAAGTAAACCCTTAAATAAAAGATATTTAGTGTGCTTGAAGACTATCCCATGCACTAAATCGAATGTTAAATCATATTTAATAAATCTTACTTTCTGAGCTCCACTTTGAAGGGAAAGATTTTACTGTAATTTATTTTGTCCAAAACCCTTGACAATCTAAAAAAAAAAATATAGTTTAAAACCACTATGTAAACGTTTACATTGTGGTTTTTTTAAATAGTTCCTTACTTGTTGTCTTTTAATTCTATTTGCCAGATAAATTTATTTATTAAAAAATATTTGAGACAGGTTAGTCTCTAATTAAATATCTAATATAACTTATCATTTGGAGGTTCTATGCAAAAGTTCTATTGTTCATTTGCGATTCTTCTTACAACTCTTTTTCTTTTCGCCAGTGCGGAATCATACGCACAGGCAGTCCAAGATCCGGTTTCGATTGATGTTTATGAAGCAAGTGGTCCAATTACAGTTGATGGTGTTCTTGACGAAGCAGCATGGTTAGCAGCGGCTCCACAAATAATGTTTAAAATTGATGGTGAACCTTCCGGATTATACAACACCCCAACAAATGGAGCGGTAGTAAAACCAGTTTATTCAGACTCATCCACAACCTATGTAAAGTACTTATATTCAGGTACAAACTTATACGTAGCTTTAAAATCTGATGACAAGCAGGTTTGTAAGTTTGATTGGGAAGGTGATGGAATGTTTATGATATTGAAGAATCCCATCAATCAAAACAGCGAATTAAAATTGTATGTTATCAACTCTACAACATTTGGTGCTGAAACAGGCGGAGCAGCTCCAATACCTGCTGGCAGCTATGGTGGTGTTGGTGTTGTAAGCGGAACAATTTATGATTCAACGGATATTGATGGTGGTTACACAGCAGAAGCATTTATAGATTTAAGTGCCTTGGGATATCCAACATTACCAACATCATTACAAGTATCCGTAGTTATTTTTGATCCTGATAATTTCAGTGCAGGTGCTCCTCCTTGGGGTCCAAATGGAAACTTTTACAAACAATGGTGGGGAAGTGAATGGGGTTCTGAATTTAGAAATTTAAATTTTCTTCAAGGTACATCCCCTTATGATCCACCATCAATCACTGTTCACGGTGCACAAGGTGTAATTACTATAGATGGTATTCTAGATGAACCAGATTGGGCAGCAAACGTTCCACAAATAATGTTCAAAAAAGACGGTGTTCCTTCTGGTTATAATTTTACACCAACTAGTGGCGTAGTTGTAAAACCACCATACACTGATGAATCAACTACGTATGTAAAGTACTTATATTCAGGTACAAACTTATACGTAGCTTTACAATCAGATGACCAACAAGTCTGTAAGTTTGATTGGGAAGGTGATGGAATGTTTATGATATTGAAGAATCCCATCAATCAAAACAGCGAATTAAAATTGTATGTTATCAACTCTACAACATTTGGTGCTGAAACAGGCGGAGCAGCTCCAATACCTGCTGGCAGCTATGGTGGTGTTGGTGTTGTAAGCGGAACAATTTATGATTCAACGGATGTTGATGGTGGTTATACAGCAGAAGCATTTATAGATTTAAGTGCCTTGGGATATCCAACATTACCAACATCATTACAAGTATCCGTAGTTATTTTTGATCCTGATAATTTCAGTGCAGGTGCTCCTCCTTGGGGTCCAAATGGAAACTTTTACAAACAATGGTGGGGAAGTGAATGGGGTTCTGAATTTAGAAATTTAGAGTTTGGAAATGTCCTTCCAGTAGAGTTGAATGCGTTTACAGGTTCATTTGTTGGTAGTGATGTCCAGTTGAAATGGACAACTGCAACTGAACTAAACAATAGAGGATTTGAAATTCAAAGAAGTATTAATAACTCTCAATTTGCAACAATCGCATTTGTTGAAGGTCATGGAACAACAACAGAACAAAAACAATACACATTTGTTGATCGCAATGTTGAATCAAGAATTAATTACTCATATAGATTAAAACAAATTGATTTTAATGGAACTTTTGAATATTCCTCAGTTGTAAATCTTGGTTTTACATTACCATTAGATTTTGTTTTAGAACAAAATTATCCAAATCCATTCAACCCTTCAACAACTATAGCTTATGCAGTTGCTGTAAAATCAGATGTTACACTTGAAGTGTACAATCTTATTGGACAAAAGGTAAGCACTCTAATGCAAGGCAATGTTGAAGCGGGAAAACACACAGCGCAATTTAACGCTTCTTCTTTATCCTCTGGAATTTACCTCTATAAGCTTACCGCTGTAGGGGAAAATGGAACTAAATATTCATCAAGTAAAAAAATGACCTTGCTGAAATAGTATTTGAACTAAAAATAATTGGAAGCGGAATAGTTCTATTCCGCTTCCCCTTTATTAAATAATAATATGATACTCACAATAAAGCAGATAGCTAATAAAGCTAATGTGTCAATCGCGACTGTTTCAAGAGTTCTTAACAATGATGTTCGTGTTGCTGTTGAAACCCGAGAAAAAGTGTTGCGTATTTCAAATGAACTTAATTACAAACCGAATTTAATTGCCAGAAATTTTGTAAAAAAAACATCTTACAGCATAGGATTGATATTACCTGATATCTCAGATGAATTTTTTACTGATATTATTAGAGGTGTGGATGAAATAACTTTTCAAAATGGATATTACACGATGGTAGCAAGTTCTCATAAACATCGAACTCTTGTAGATTCTATCACAACATTCTCACAAACAGGATTAGTTGGCGGAGTAATTTTATTAACATCTGCAATGACTGATGATATAAAAAATATTTTAAAAGAAACTAAAATTCCAGTAATAATAATTGGTGGTGGTAAACAAGAGCCCGACTTTGACATCGTTACAATTGATAATTATCAAGGTGCTTATAATGCAACTGAATATTTGATTAAGAAGAAAAAATTTAAAAAAATTGCCCATATAACCGGACCAACTGAGAACTATGATGCATTTCTTAGAAAAAAGGGATTTATTGATGCCTGCAAAAAAAATGGTGTTAGCATTAATAAATCTTTTATAGTCGAAGGAAATTATACAATAGATTCAGGGTATCATGGATTTATTCAATTATATGGTCTGGCAGAAAAACCTCAGGCAATTTTTGCAGCAAACGATATGATGGCAATTGGCTGCTATGATGCAGCAAATTATTTTAATGTTAAAATACCCGATGATGTAAGTTTGATTGGATTTGATGACATTTTTATTTCCAAATATCTCAATCCAAGTTTAACTACTGTACGTGTTCAAATTGAAGAGGTTGGCAAGGCAGCTGCAAAACTTTTAATTGAACGACTAAATAAATCAAACGGTAAAACTCATTCTTTAATTAAAATTCCTACTGAATTAATAATCAGAAATTCTTGTTAAACCTTTTTAAGTGAAAAGTTGATGGAACAATTTTCTACAAAATATGGACACTTTTCCGCTGACGGAAATGAATATATAATCGCAAATTATAGAACACCAAAACCCTGGGTAAATGTAATATCGAACGGTAAATATGGATTAGTTATTTCTCAGATTGGCGGTGGGTTTAGTTGGGATACACATTCAGAATTTAATCGATTAAATCGCTGGCATCAGGATTTAGTGCAGGATAATTGGGGCAAATATTTTTATGTAAAAGATAACATAACCGGCGATGTTTGGTCACCTACCTGGATGCCTGTAAAAACTGAATTAGATTCATATCAGGTTGCTTATGGTTTTGGATATGCAAAATTCACATCAGAATATAAGGGAATTAAAATTGCTTTAACGGTTTTTATTCCGATTGATGAAAATATTGAAGTGTGGAATTTTGAAATTGAAAATAAATCATCGCAAAAAAAATCGCTTTCAATCTTCTCGTATTTTGAGTGGTGTCTCGGTTCATCATCAGATCACCACAGAGAATTTCATAAAACATTTTTAGAAACACACTTTGATACAAAACTGAATTGTATGACTGCTACAAAAAGGTTGTGGGAAATTCCATTAGGCGATAGAGGGCATTGGAATATTGAGTATCCATATCTCGGGTTTATTTCATGTTCAAAAAAAATATCAGATTATGATGGAAACAAAGATACTTTTATTGGGCAATACGGCTCTTTACAAAATCCTGCAGGGTTATCTGCAAAAGGTTTAAGTAAATCTATAGGTAAATGGAATGATTCAATTGCTTCAGTTAAAACCAAAATTGAAATTAAACCAAATGAAAAAGAGAACGTAAACTTTTTTATGGGTATTAAAGAAGATAAGAAAGCAATTGCGGCATCTCTCAAAAAATTCAACAACCAAAAAAATATTGATTCAGCTTTATTTGATCTGAAATTGTTCTGGCATAAAATGTTTGATACACTTGTTATTGAAACACCCGATAAAGCAATGAATTTAATGGTAAACAAATGGTTAAGATATCAGTCAATTGCCGGCAGACTCTGGGGAAGAACCGCTTATTACCAGCAAAGTGGTGCATTTGGGTTTAGGGATCAGTTGCAAGATAGTATGGTATTTCTACCAATTGATCCGAAAAAAACAGAGGATCAAATTCGTTTACATGCAAAACACCAATTTGAAGATGGAACTGTGCTGCATTGGTGGCATCCTATATCTGAAACAGGATTACCTACAAAAATGACTGATGATCTTTTATGGCTTCCATTTGTCTTGATGAACTACATTGAAGAAACAGGAAATTATAAAATCCTATCTGCAAAAGAACATTACTATGATAACAAAAATAAAAAGGATTCACTTTTTGAGCATTCTGTTGCAGCAATAGAGAAAGTATTAACAAGATTAAGCAATCGTGGTTTAACTTTGATAGGAGCCGGTGATTGGAATGACGGACTTAGTGCTGTTGGACTGGAAATGAAAGGTGAGTCAATTTGGTTAACTGAATTTTTCTATTTAATTCTGACAAAATTTTCAGATCTGTGTAAAGACATTGGAAAAGACTCACTTCACAAAAAATATTCTAAAAAAGCAATTGAACTAAAAAAAGCATTTAATAAATATGCATGGGATGGGGACTGGTTCTGGCGTGCTACTAAAGATGATGGAAATACAGTTGGAAGTAAAACTTCTCCTGAAGGAAAGATATATCTTAATGCTCAGACTTGGTCCGTGATAAGTGGAATTGCGGAATCTGATAAACAAAAAAAGGCAATGGATTCTGTTTCAAAACATTTATTAAAAAATAATGGATGCTTGCTTTTAAGTCCCGCTTATACAAAACCTGATAAAATGATTGGGTATTTGTCTAGATATGCTCCTGGAAGAAGAGAAAATGGAGGCGTTTACACTCATGCGGCAACTTGGGCAGTGTGGGCCTACTCATTACTTAAAGATAGGGAACAGGCATTTAAATCTTATAAAAACTTATGTCCTGTTTACAGTGGAATGAATCCAGATGATTATGTAGCTGAGCCATATGTTACACCAGGAAACATAGATGGTCCGGACTCACCAAATTACGGAATGGGCGGTTGGACTTGGTATACCGGTTCAGCAGCGTGGTATCAAAAAGTAATTGTTGATTGGATACTTGGAATTAGAGCTAGCAAAGGTGGATTAGTTGTTGATCCTTGCGTTCCGGATTACTGGAAAGAATTTTCAGTTAAAAGATTATATAGAGGTACTACATATAATATTCTGGTTATTCAAACTTCAAAATCCAATAAACAAAAAAAACATATATCAGTTGATGGTGAGAAAATTGAAGGAAATATTTTACCTCTATCAAAAAACAAAGAAGTTAAAGTTGAAGTTTACATTTAACATATTTTATGATTTTAGATATAACTAATTAAATAATCATTTATCAAAGGAGATATTATGAAAACAAATAAACTTGCACTATTAGCTTTTGCGATTTTGTTGTTATCGCACAGTTTAATATTCGCTCAGTTTATACCTAGACAGGATGCAATTTGGGCAAGATATGTGCCTGCCGGAACGATTACTATGGATGGTGTTCTTGATGAAACTGCCTGGGCACAAGCTGAATCAATAACAATAACTTACGGTCAACCAGGGCTTTTACCAACAAGCGGTTATAAAAAAGAAACTGACGGGGGACCAGGAGTGGTAACAGATCCAACTAATGCTACAATAAAATTCTTAGTAGCAAGCGATAACCAACTATGGTTAGCCTTTGATATTCCGGATTCATCTATTGGTGGAAATGATATTTGGCCTAAATTTGATGCAGTTCTTATGTCTGTTAAAAATAAATTACAATTAGATGGATCATCTTTCATGGCCAGTCCTGCCGAAATTTTCTATACTTACTGGACAAACTCATTGCCCGATTCAACACCAGTGGTTGGATCTCTTCCAAGAATAGTTGGTAGTTATGGAAGTTACGATGGAACACCAAGAACTAATAGAGAAATTTCCATAGTTGATGCAAGAACTGTTGTAAATGGTATTTCAAATGATGCAGGGAGGGACCAAGGATGGGTTACAGAAATGCGAATAAATTTAGATTCACTCGGTTATAATGTAAATCAGCCGGATGGTGATGCAATTGCTCTAAATTTTAGTATCTGGGATAATGATTTTTTATTTGAAAATGACCCATTAAAAACATACAGTACTAAAACTTATTATCAAGCTCCTTGGGGTAATGCTAACACAATTAATGTTGCTCGCGTTTATGGCAAACCGGATGTTGGTTTAACCACTGTACTTCCTATGATTGCGCCGGATGTTATAATTCCAAACGGGGCTAATTACCCGGATCCTGTTATTGATGGCAAACCGGATGAAGCTGTTTGGGCCGGAGCTTATACTTTTAATTTGGGATGGGATATACAAACATTAAGAGAAGACTACCCTGGAGTTGGAAAATTTATGAGTGGCAGATACCAACCTTCATTCACTACTCCTCCTTCATACCCACCAATAATTGATCCATCTTTTGCAGTAATTAAAATGTTTTTTAAAGATAATTATCTTTACTTCTCTGCTGATGTTACAGATGGAGTTGTTTATGGGACCACAATCTTTGATCTAATTGACGGAGTTAGATTGGTACTTGGACATCGAACAGAACTGAATGATGTTGAAAATAATATGATTTTCAAAAATTGCAGAGTGAGTTTTAGTTTTACTGGTCTGGGCGAACCTTATGAATATTTAAAAACATTGGTTGATTCAGGCAAGGCACAATTTGGCGCAGCTTTAAAAGGAGCAACAACAGTAAATAATAATACGGATTTTGATGAAGGTTATTCGATTGAGATGAAAATAGATCTTACAGGTTTAGATTATCCTACAGATCTAGGTGATAAAGCTCTTTTCTGTGGTGTTATGCTGGCCGATGGTGACACTTTTGAAGATCCATTATCAAATTACGGTACTCGTGTTTGGTGGTTTAGAGAATTAGAAGGTGGGCCTACTGCGGCATGGGCTGTATTAGATCCGGGTACTTTGGTTGGTGTTAAAGATGAATATACTGTCTCGATACCAAACTCAATTCAGTTATATGGAAATTATCCAAATCCATTTAATCCTTCTACAACAATTAAATTTGCTATTCCTGAAACCGGGGATGTAAATCTAAAAATATACAATACCGTTGGTGAAGAAGTTAAGAGTATAAATTTGACTAACAGAAATGCCGGAGAATTAAGTTACTCATTTAGTGCCTCATCAATTTCATCCGGAGTTTACTTCTATAAAATTACATTAAACAATTCTGCATCTGGCACAAATTATATTAGTAAAGTCGGAAAAATGATTCTTCTTAAGTAATTAAATAACAGCGGAGGATAAAATAATATTCTCCGCTTTTTTTACGATCTTAAATAAGATAAAAGACGGATCAGTTATGAATAAATCATTTACAAGCTTTTTTTTACTTAAACAACTTAGATGGCAGCTAATATTTCTAATGCTTTTGTTTTCTATAACCTCTGCAATGTTAAATGCACAAACAACTGGTAAACTTTCCGGTGTGGTTGCAGATGAAAACGGGGAGCCATTAATTGGAGCTAATGTTTTAATAGATGGAACAAATCAGGGTGCCGCCACAGATTTTGAAGGCTATTATAATATCATTAATATTAGAACCGGAACTTATACTATTATCTTCCGCTATCTTGGATTTCAATCCCAGCTTATTTCCAATGTTAGAATTTCAGCTGACCAAACCACAAAACTTAATGCTACTTTAAATTCCGAAGCAATTGTTGGTGAAGAAGTTATTGTTGTTGCAAAAAAACCATTGGTGGAATTCAATCAAACAAGCTCCGTTTCTTCTATTAATAAAGATGATATTAAAAGTCTTCCAATTCAAAGTTTGGAAGAAATAGTGAACCTTCAAGCAGGCGTTGTTGATGGACACTTTAGAGGAGGTAGAATTGGCGAAGTTCAGTACCAGGTTGATGGTGTTACTGCTAATAACCCGTTTGATAACAAATCCATATTGCCGCAATTAGATCGTTCTGCAATCGAGGAAGTTCAGGTCATCAGTGGTACCTTTGATGCTAAGTATGGCCAGGCAATGTCTGGTGTTGTAAACACGGTTTTAAAATCCGGCTCTGACAAATTTGAATTTTCTGCCGAAACTTTTTTTGGTGACTATTATACTACAGACACAGATCGTTACCCTAATGTTAATAAATATAAACCGCTTACAATTCAAAACTATCAACTTTCAGTTAGCGGGCCAACAGGTTTACCTCAAACAACTTTTTTTGCTAATGGCAGGAAATATTATAACGGTGGATACTTGTTTGGAACAAGAAAATTTACTCCATTTGACAAAAATGATTTTGAAAATAAGATATTAAATTCTACCGGCGATAATGCACTTGTAAATATGAATACAGACGATGAGTGGAGCGGGCAGGCTAAACTCACTAATACTTTAATAAAAGACATCCAATTAAGCTACCAGATTATTTATAATTATGCAGAACGCCAAGATTATAATCAAGCTTATCGTTTAAACCCAGATGGCATTAAAACAAATTATACAACTTCTATAAGCCATGGTCTTGCTTTTACGCATACTATTTCACCGGAAATGTTTTATAAGATAAACATAAGACAGAATATTTTTAAATATGCCGACTACAAGTATGAAGACCTATATGATCCACGATATATAGAAGCTGGTAGATCTAAGGGCGATGCAAACTATGAAGATGGAGCATTTATTCAAGGTCTTGATCTCGGTAGGTTTAAACAGGAAACAAATTCATTAATTATCAAGGGCGACTATACTTTACAAGCTAATAAATATAATTTTGTAGAAGCCGGTGTTGAAGGGCAGTATTCTGATGTTCTATTTGGACCTCCTGGATTCTTTGTGGATTTCTATATTAATGATCAGGTAGTTCTTTATCCTTTTGAAGAGTTTTACAGGACACCCGGTTTACGATCATATTACCCAAAACAGTTTGCGGTTTATTTACAAGATAGGATTGAAATTGGCGACTTAGTAGTAAGAGCAGGTTTACGCTATGAATATTATGATGCAGCAAGTGTAGTTCCAAGTAATTTACAAAATCCTGCAAACTCAATCGAAGATGCACCCCCATCCACCTATATTCCAACAACAATAAAAAATGCATTAGCACCTAGGCTTGGATTAAGTTTTCCAATTTCTGATGCAGCCTCAGTATATTTTTCTTACGGACATTTTTATCAGTTACCGGGTCTGAATCTTCTATACAGCAACTCTGATTATTCTGTTCTTGAAGACCTGCAAGCAGGAGGTATTGATTATGGTGTAATGGGAAACCCAGATCTAAAACCTGAATTTACAATTCAGTATGAATTCGGTTTAAAACAATCTATCTCCGATTTTCTTGGCGTTCAACTTTCATTTTTCTATAAAGATATAAGGGATTTGCTGGGTGTTGAATTTGTTGATACTTATACAGCAGCAAGCTATTCAAGATTTACTAATATTGATTACGGAAGTGTAACAGGTTTTACATTATCGGCTTTTCAGAAGGATATTAATAATTTTAATACTTCTATAGATTACACACTTCAATTTGCTCAAGGTAATTCTAGTGATCCTGAGGAAACAGCCAACCGAGCAAAAGCAGGTGCTGATCCACGACCAAGGAATATTCCTTTTAATTGGGATCAAAGACACACATTAAATCTCTCTGCTGTTTATTCTATTCCTGATGATTATGCATTAAGCACAATTCTAAAGTTTGGCAGCGGACAGCCTTATACTCCGGAAATTGGTGCAGGGTTTGGCGCTAACTTAGAAACTAACTCCGGAAGAAAAGACAGTTATTTTTTACTTGATTTAAGAGCAGAAAAATATTTCAATCTTGGTTCATTGTATCTAAGTGTTTTTGTAAGAGCATTTAATGTATTAAATACTACCTTTGTTAATGGCTATGTATTTAACTCCACAGGTAGCCCCGACTATGCATTAAATCCATCAACGAACCGTTCTGCACTTTCTGACCCATCAAGGTTTTATAATCCTAGGCGTATTGAGTTTGGTATTTCTTTGAGGAGCAATTAAATATGAATAATATAAAAAAATTAAATGTACCAACTTTATCTACTGGCTCGGTAAAAGAAATATATTTAACTCTGCTAACAGTTCTTCTAACGCTAATATTGGTTTCTAAAACCACTGCACAAATATTACCAGATCCTGTTCCTCCAGAATGGAGAGGAACAATCGATGCAGAAAGATCCGGTCAACACGATGCAAATCTTATAAGAACCATATTTTATAATTTTGGAATGGTTGGAGATTATTTTGGTCCCGAACGTGATAACACAGTTGACCACTCGGTAGAAATACTAAAAGGTTCAGGTGAAAATTACAGTGATGGAACTACACCTTTTATTCTTACAAAAATTATTCAGGCAGATGGTACTCCGGCATATATTATGGAAACCGGGTATCGTGAGAGACAAGCACAAAGCCCAATAACAAATAAAATTATGCGTTTTGAACCACGCTTTGGTTACTTTCAAACAGTGCCATCGATAAATCAAGGAAGATCTGTTGCTTTAAGTACAGATACAAGAACTTGGCCTGATGAATGGTATGATAAATTAAATGATTCGGATGACCCAGGCTGGAAAAATGATGGGCTTGGACCAAATGGCAGTGATTCGGATCCGCTTCACTCTGCATGGAATGGATTTTTTGGTAAACAACCAAAGGCTGATCAGGAAAGTTTTGTTGTGTATGATGATAATTTTTATGATGCATGGAATTACTATCCTGACAACAGAGACTTGACAAGACGTGGGTTGGGGATGCGCATTGAGCAAAGAGGCTTCCAATGGGCGAATCCACAAGCAGGTTTAGTTATTTTCTTTCACTATGATATTACTAACGAAAGTACCACTCCCTATAATAATAACATATTATTTGGATTATATATGGATTCTGGTGTGGGCGGTTCAGGAATTGGAGTAGATGGAGTTTATGAATCGGATGATGATAATGCATATTTTGATAGTACCGCGTTAAACTTAGTTTATACATGGGATAAAAATGGAAATGGGTTTGTTGGTAAAACCGGATACCTGGGTTATTCGTATTTGGAGACGCCTGGTAATTCAATAGATGGTATTGATAACGATGAAGATGGAATAACGGATGAGAAAAGAAACAGCGGACCAGGACAGGAAATTGTTGGACAAGAAGCGATATTGAATTTTGTTACACTAAATTACAATCTGAGTAAATTTCAATCGATTTATGGTCCTGTAGAGAATTTGCCTGCCTATATTGCAGGTATCTGGTTTACTGGTGATGAAGATATGGATTGGGTGGCTCAATATTATGATACAGGAGCTGATGGAATTTGGGGCACAAATGATTTGGGCGAAGGTGATGGCATGCCTACTGAGGGTGAAGAAAATTTTGATAAAGTAGATATTGACGAATCCGATCAGATTGGTTTAACAGGATTTAAATTCAATAGAATTAGAGCAGGGGCAAGTAATCCAAATGCACCTACAGATAATATTCTTTTTTATGATGATCCGAATTCATGGCCGAGTAGATTATATAATTTATTTTCTGATCCCCAAACTGCATTCGAAGACGATCCATTAGTATTGGATTTTAACATTGGTTTTCTTTTCGCTTCAGGTCCATTTTATTTGGGCTCAGGAAGTCGAGAAAGATTTAGTCTGGCTTTAGGTTATGGTGCAAATCTTTCAGAGTTAAGAGTAACTACAAAAGTTGTACAACTAATTTATAAAGCAAATTACCAGTTTGCTGTTCCCCCACCGATTCCAAAAGTAAATGCTTTTACAGGGGATGGGTTTGTAACTTTAAATTGGGATAATGCCGGTGAACAAGCTTATGATCCTATTACTCACAACAATGATTTTGAAGGTTATAGAGTTTATAGAAGTACAGATCCATCTTTTCTTGATCCGAGAGTTATTTATACGGGGACTGGAAGTAGACCATTCGGACTTAAACCACTTGCCCAATTTGATTTAGTAAATAATATTCAAGGCTATTCCACAACTACGGTTGATGGCATCGCATATTACCTTGGCAATGATACCGGTATTAAACATACATTTAAAGATACTACCGTAGTCAATGGACAAAGATATTACTATGCAGTTGTATCTTATGACAGAGGTGTAGATTCTTCTCAAATATATCCTTCAGAAAATGCGATTTCGATAAGCCAAACTTTGCGTGGCGGAATAATACTTGCCCC
Source organism: Ignavibacteriales bacterium (assembly GCA_016709765.1). NCBI lineage: Bacteria > Pseudomonadati > Ignavibacteriota > Ignavibacteria > Ignavibacteriales > Ignavibacteriales bacterium. The sequence goes on along the minus strand of JADJMD010000014.1, from coordinate 266,602 downwards.
AAATACGGTGGAAGTAACACCAAACCCGCCGTCATTGGGTTATCTAGATGCAGAGATATTTAATCTTGTACAGAGTGAAGGAAGGGGAAGTGGTACTGTAAATTTATCAGTTCTAAACTCCGAACTTGTTTCGGAAAATCATACATTTTTGATAAAATTTGAAAATCCTGAAGACAGCGTGCGCGCACAATCATATTATATGGTTGATGAAACAATGGCTGACACTCTTTTTAAATTAGGCATAGATTTATCGGGGCAAGGTTCAGGCCCTTCCGGTGCGGGAATTATGCCAACAATTTTTACCTCAGAAGTTACAGAAATTGATAGTCCAAATACAAAATTGATTTCTGCCAGTGGAACAAATATACCTTTAAGTATTAGGTATGCACCAACTTTTCCTATTGGGCTAAGACGAATAGGATTTCCGGAAAATATTGATGTTATTTTTAGCGACCAGATCATTGATACATCGTTAGCGGCGGCTGGTGTGCCTGCTAGATTTGTTAAGTTTACTGTAGTAGCAAAAACTGACTCCGGTGATCAAAAACTAAAGTTCAGATTCTACGATAATAACAGCGTTGGTTCTGGAACAATCGATTCAAAAGAAGATTATATTGAAATATTAACAGCAAGTTTTGAGGCCCCAACTCAAAGAAAATCAACCTGGCGATTAACTGTTACAGATTCTATCGGAACTGACGGAAACCCGATTGTTGCTCCAACAATGAGTGATAGATATGAGCTGAGATTAATCTTCCCTTACTCCAGTCAGGATGAATTTAGATTTACCACAAAAGCACAACGCATAGACCCTAATTTAGCTAGGCAGCAATTTGAAGGTGATCCTTATGTCGTGCCAAATCCTTACGTGGGGGCTGCAAGTTTTGAACCACAACGTTTTGGTGTTTCTGGTAGAGGTGAAAGAAAGATTGAATTTAGAAATCTGCCCACAAATTCTACAATTAGAATTTATACTATTACCGGTGAACTTGTCCAGACTCTTAAACATGATGGAAATATTAATGAAGGAATAATTGCCTGGGATCTGAGAAATTCGAGCAATCTTGAAGTAGCCCCTGGACTTTATATCTACCATGTTGATGGAGTAGAAGTTGGAACATACATTGGCAAATTTGCAATAATTAAATGATGAAGGTGGTTGTGTGAAAAAATTTATAATACATAAGAGATTAAATATTATATCCTGCTTTCTATTCATTTTTATTTTTGCAGGACTAAACTTTGCACAAAGTAAGACAGGAACTACAATTGGACAATTTCTTAAAATTGAACCAAGCTCAAGAGTTGTTGGATTAGGAAATGCAGGAGCATCACTATCAGGAGAAATATCCAACTTATTTTACAACCCTGCAAGCTTAGGAAGATTGCAGGGTACCGATATCCAATTTACGTTTAACAAATGGTTGGCTGATATAACGTATAATTATATGGCTGCAGGTATTAATGTGGAAGGTGTCGGAACTTTTGCATTAGTCGGTACGCTGCTTAATTCTGGTGAAATGGATGTACGAACTGTTGATAATCCTTTAGGAACCGGAGAGCGTTTTACTGTTAACAACCTTGCACTTGGATTAGGATATGGTTTGATGTTAACAGACAGAGTTTCTGTCGGTCTTCAAATAAACTATATCAACGAGGCAATATGGCACAGCTCTATTTCAACTTTTGGGTTGAACTTTGGTGTACAATATCAAGTTGAACCAGATGGTTTAACAATTGGTGCAAGTGTTTCTAATTTCGGTGCTCGCGCTGCTTATGACGGAAGAGACCTCTACCTAAATTATGATTTTGACCCAAAGAAATATGGTGATAATGATAAACTGCCTGCTGAATTGAGAACAGATTATTTTAATCTACCAACAATATTCAGGGCAGGTGTTTCTTACTGGTTTGATTTTGGCGATGACTATAAATTGCTTGTTGCTGCTGATGCAGTTCATCCAAATGATAATGACCAGTACATAAATCTTGGGAGTGAGTTTAATTTACTGAAAATGTTTTCCATTCGGTTTGGGTTTAGAAATTTGTTTATGCCTGATGCAGAAGGCGGACTGGTGCTTGGCGGTGGTGTGCAGACAAACTACGATGAAACTAATAATATCAGATTTGATTATGCTTATGCTGGTTATGGCAGACTAGCAGATACGCATAGACTGACCCTTAGTGTGGGATTTAGATGAGCTATTGGAAAAGTATATGAAACGATTGATTAAAATAAAAACTCTATTGATGGTTGTCTTTATATTTGGAAGTTGTAATGCTCAACAGGAACACCAGACGATTGTTTTTAAATCAAACGGAAAAATTAATTTTACTCTCTCTGTTAACGAAATAAAATTTCTGGATTCTATTCAATACCGTACCTTTCTATATTTTATTAATGAATCAAACCATGAAAACGGATTAGTTAAAGATAGAAATGCTAGCTGGGCTCCAGCAAGTATTGCTGCTATTGGCTTTGCTCTTCCATCTTATGCAGTGGGAGTTGAGAGGAATTGGGTTAACAGAGAAGAAGCATCACTAATAACACTTAATACTCTGAATTTCTTTTTGAACTCTACACAAAGTAAAGAGACAAATGCTACGGGATATAAAGGTTTTTATTATCATTTTCTCGGAATGAATTCCGGTACACGCGAATGGCGTAGTGAACTTTCCTCCATTGATACCGGGCTTTTAATGATGGGAATTATTTTTGCAAGAAATTATTATAATCTGAATAATAAAATTGAAAATGAAATTCGATCACTAGCAGGAAAATTACTAGACAGACTTGATTGGGATTTCTTTAAAATGCCCCCGATTGGAAAATATGCTAATTCTATTTCTATGGGATGGGATCCCGATGAAGGATTACATAATATGGGCTGGGTGGGTTACAACGAAGCTTTGTTCTTATATGTTTTAGCTGCAGGCTCTGGTATGAGTAATATCGAAGAAGCTTACAATGCCTGGTTGGCCTTCTACGATTGGAGAACACCATATTCGGGTCTTTCACATGCAGTTTTCCCTCCATTATTTGGTCATCAGTTTTCTCACGTGTTTATCGATTTTAGAGGTCTAGCTGATAGGTATATGAGCGAAAAGGGAATTGATTACTTCGAAAATTCACGAAGAGCAACTTTAGTTCAAAGATTATATGCAATTGATAATCCTCATAATTGGGTTGGATATGATTCTTTATGCTGGGGAATTTCTGCAAGCGATGGTCCGACAGAAAAGTACAATTTTGATGATAGAATATTTTTAGGTTATGCAGGCAGAGGAACAAGCGGACCTGATCTAAATTATTTTGATGATGGAACAATTGCACCATATGCTGCTATATCATCCATTGTGTTTGCACCTGAAATAGTTTTACCAACAATCAAATCCTTCAATGAAAAATACAGCGAAGGTTTATGGAAAAAATATGGTTATGTTGATTCGTTCAATCCAACACTAAATTGGTATAACAAAGAATATATAGGAATTGACCAAGGTCCAATGTTACTGATGATTGAGAATTTTAGGACCGGCTTGGTTTGGAATTATGTAATGAAAGATCCTATTATTCAAAAAGGATTAACTAAGCTGGGATTTGAATACATAAAATAATTTTACAACCTGATGAAACAAAAAATAATCGGCCTGCTTTATACTTTAGTCCTAATTATATCTTTCAATAATTCTATAATCTCACAAATAAAATTACTTGATGAATTTGATAATACAAATGACTGGAGCATTATTAAGTCTGATGGAGTAAATCTCTCAATAGCTAATGATGAGGGATTACATGATCAAGCAATAAGATTTGATTATGATTTTACAAAAGGGACAGGTTACGGAGGTATACAAAAATTATTTCCCACTGATTTACCTGAAAATTATGAATTCACTTTTTACCTTAAAGCTGAATCTCCCGCAAACAATTTTGAAGTAAAATTTTTAGACAGTACAGGACAAAATGTTTGGTGGGTTAATAACCGCAATTTTGATTTTCCAAAAGAATGGAAAAAGATTAGAATAAAGAAAAGGCATATTAACTTTGCCTGGGGACCTACAAATGATCAATCATTAAAAAGGATTGACAGAATAGAATTTACAATAGCCTCTTTTGTGGGCGGGAAAGGAACTATTTGGATTGATGATCTAAAGTTTGAACCATTACCACCTGAAACGAATGACTACCCCAAACCTATAGTGACAGCAAGATCACAATCTTTTGATTTAATGCCTAATAGTATTGTTGATGGATCGTCAGCTACTTACTGGAGCAGTTTTGGCATCAAAAACCAATACGTAACAATTGACTTTAAAACAAAAAGAGAATTTGGCGGATTAAAAATTGATTGGTTAAAAGATTATCAAGCTCGCTCATTTGAAGTATTACTTTCAGATGATGGAACTAGTTGGGAAAAGGTTTATTCTGTTAATAATAATTTAAGCGACGTAAGCTTTATAAAAATTTCTGAAGCACAATCAAGATTTTTAAAAATCAATCTTCTTAAGAGTATTTCAGAAAATAGTTTTGGTATTAAGGAAGTCAGTTTTCTAGACATCAATAATTCATTGACTCTAAACGATTTTTTTATTTATACTGCAAAAAACTCTGAGAAGGGAAATTATCCAAGATCCTTTTTGGAACAAGCTTCCTATTGGACAGTAGTTGGAGTTAATAACGATGTTCAAGAGGCTTTGATTAATGAAGATGGAATGGTGGAGGTTGACAAAGGAGGTTTTTCAATTGAGCCAATGTTCAAAATTGATAATAAATTGATTAATTGGAGTAATGTTACATCAAATCAATCGCTTGAAGAAAATTATCTTCCAATTCCCAAAGTAACCTGGAATAGCGACAAGCTTAGTCTTGAAACCCAAGCATTTGTAAATGGAGAAGCAAATCGTAGTTCGAATCTTTATTTGAAGTATACTATAACCAATAATTCACCTTCACCCCAAAACGGTAATTTGTTTTTACTTATTCGTCCTCTTCAAGTTAATCCTTATTATCAATTTCTAAATCTGCAAGGCGGAGTTGGGAAAATAAATTCTATTAAAGAAAACGATGACAAAATATATGTGAACGATAATAAAGTAATAATACCCATAACCAAATATACCTCATTTGGAACCAGCTCATTTGATGAAGGAAATATTGTAGAAAGGTTAAGGGAAAATAAATTTCCTGAAAGTAAATCAATAGCCGTGATTGACAATTTAGCTAACGGAGTTTTGAAATACGATTTTAATCTAAAACCTGACGAAGAAAAAATAATTTATTTAGCAATTCCATTTTATGATGAAAAATTTGTTACAGAAAATCTAACTGAGAATTTAGTTGAACAAAAACTTGAAGAAACAAAAGAGTTCTGGCAATTAAAAGTGAATCATATAAAATTTCATCTTCCGGAATCTGCGGATAGAATTGTTAATACCTACAAATCTAATCTTGCTTATATTTTAATAAACAGGGATAAGTCCGGAATCCAACCCGGTTCAAGATCTTACGAACGAAGCTGGATAAGAGATGGCGCATTAACTTCATCGGCACTTTTAAAATCAGGGATCGTTGATGAGGTGAAAGAATTTATAAATTGGTACACAGCCAATCAATATGAAAATGGTAAGGTACCTTGCGTAGTTGATTCCAGAGGTCCGGATCCAGTACCGGAAAACGACAGTAACGGTGAATTGATTTACCTGATTCGCGAGTATTTTAACTTTACTAAGGACACAACATTTCTTAGATCAAAAAATGAAAATGTAAAAAGAGCTGTTAAGTATATTGAATCATTAATCGCAGAACAATCGACAGATCATTTTAAAAATGGAAATGACAGTGTGCGTGCTTATTATGGTTTGGTTACTGAATCTATAAGTCACGAAGGATATTCAGCAAAGCCAATGCATTCCTATTGGGATGATTTCTTTACAATGAAAGGATTGAAAGACGCAACAGAAATTCAAAGAGTTTTAGGAGAAAAAGAATCGTATGAAAGAATTAAAAAAGTTAGAGACACTTTTAAGAAAAATCTCTATAGCTCACTCAATCTTGCGATGAAAACAAGAAAGATAGATTACATACCAGGTTGTGTTGAACTTGGTGACTTCGATGCTACTTCAACAACAATTGCTCTTACCCCTTGTAATGAGTTTAGCAACTTACCAAAACCACAAGTGTATAATACTTTTAATAAGTATTATGAATTTTTTAAAAACAGAAGAGATGGCAAAATTGATTGGATTAATTATACTCCTTATGAAAATCGTTTAATTGGTTCATTCATTCAGTTGGATCAACCGGAGACGTCACACGAATTAATTAGTTTCTTTTTAAATGATCAACGACCAAAAGGTTGGAATCATTGGGCAGAAGTAGTGTGGAAAGATTATAGAACTCCAAAATTTATTGGCGATATGCCTCATACATGGGTTGGTTCGGATTTTATAAATGCAATCCGATCAATGTTTGTTTATGAAAATGAAGCTGACGAATCCTTAGTATTAGCATCTGCGCTTTATCAGGATTGGATAGATTCACCTACCGGAATGTCGATTGAAAATCTTCCAACATATTATGGTGAGTTATCATACTCAATTATAAAAGAAAATGAGAAATATATTTTTTCAATTTTTGGTGATGTTAATATTCCAGGGAATGGAATTAAGATTAATAACTTTAATGGCTCCAAGCTTCCAACGAATGTAACTGTGAATGGAAAAAAAATACAAAGCTTTACTGAAAATGAAATTTCTATTCAGGAGTTTCCTGCCAAAGTTGTTGTAGAGTACTAAAAGTAGAAATAGGAAAAATCATAATGAGCTTTATTGCAGAAAAAGGATATTTTGTAAAAAATGAAATACCACACTTTGTTATCTCAGGAGAAATTCATTACTTCAGACTTGATCCAAGACTTTGGGAAAAACATTTAAAACTACTTAAGCTATCAGGGGCAAACACCACATCAACATACATTCCTTGGGATTGGCATGAATATGAAGAAAACAAATTTGACTTTAGTGGTGAAACAGATCCAGCAAGAAATCTTATTAAATATATTGAACTCTGTAAAAAAATCGGTTTAGATCTAATCGTAAAACCAGGTCCCTATATTCTTGCAGAGTACGAAGCTCATGGATTGCCCGGATGGTTAATAAATAAAGTAGACAAAGGTGCTCACGCATTAGATGAATATGGAAATATCATCTCCCCAGATTTGATGTCTTATTTGTCTGAGGAATATCTACATTACAGTTTTCTTTGGTATGATAAGGTAATGCCAATAGTTGCAAAATATCAGGAAAGTAATGGTGGTCCAATTATTATGATGCAGGTGTGCAATGAAGTTGGAGTCTTTCAGTGGTTATATGGTAAGATCGATTACAATCCGATAGTCATAAAATTATATAAAGAGTTTTTAGTAGATAAATACAAATCGATAGAAAAACTTAATGCTATTTATGGAAAAAATTACTCGTCATTTGAAAATATTTCAGCGCCTGTTGGCAAAATCGAAAACAAACAAGACTACTGTGCTTATTATGATTTTCATTTATTCTATCGGCATTACTATGCATTATATCTTGATACTCTAATCAACAAAATCAGAAGTTTTAATTTTAATCTACAACTTACGCATAATATTCCTGGCTGGATTTATGGAAGTGCTGCAGAATTACCCATGCTCATCAGTACATATGAAGAAATACTGAGAACTCGAAAAGATATAGTTTTTGGATTAGATCATATACCTGAGTTTGTTTCATTCAGAAATGCGCATTCAGATTTAGCTTGCAATAAGATTCTGGAGGCAATGCAGCCTTATGGACCTGTTTGGGCTGCTGAATTTCAAGCTGGCACTCGTGAACACCATGTTAAAAGTGATGCCAATGATTTAGAAACATTTTATTATGCCTCACTTGCTCATGGATTAAAAAGCTTTAATTATTATATGTTTTCTCAAGGTATAAATTATGATCAAAAAGGGTTTTATGGCAAAACCTTTTATTATCAAACTCCTTTAATTGCAAATGGTATTAAATCAAAGTTATATGATGCAGTCAAAAAAGTGGATCTATTTATCAATAAAGAAAAAGAGGATTTGTTATTAAGTAAAACTTCATCTCAAATATGTGTGGGACTTTACAAACCATATTTTTATACTGAGCTTACTACTTCTCAAATGCTTAAGGAAAAAAAACTTGACGTAGAAAAACTTGGGCTTTTACTCGATCCGCGGTTTGTTCGTGAAGAAATATTTTTTAATGGTTTGCTCAGAAGCTTACAAACACTCAATTTTAATTATGATATAAAAGATTTAGAAAACGTATCTGTCGAAGTACTTTTAAAATATAAACAACTGTGGGTTACGGCTACTGAATTTATGGATGCTACCACACAAGGTTTGTTAGCCGCTTTTGTTAAACAAGGCGGACATCTGATCATTTATCCAGTTATTCCAACTCTGGATTTGTATCTCAATCCTTGTAATGTATTGCAAGATGAATTGAATATAGAAATTGATAGATCAGTAAGTTTGAATAAGGTTGAGGCGTTTGGGATCAAAGATATATTTACTGTTTTTAAAGAGAAACAAATATATAAGTCAACTAATGCTGAGATAGTTTCTAAAACTAATTCCGGCGATGTTTGTGGTATAAGAAAAAAAATCGGGAAAGGATTATTAACATCACTGGGATTTACCTTTGGATATTCAAGCAATGAACATTTACACTTATACGAAAAAATTGTATCACTTGATAAAATAAAAAGACAAGCCAATGTATCTGATCCTGACATTCAGTATGTTATAAGAAAAGGTAAAAAGCATTCATATATGTTTTTAATAAATTATCATAATCAGTCTAAGATATTTAAGGTAAATTCTAAAAACGAAACTTTAAAACCTTTTTCTTATAAGATTATTAAATCAAAACGATAAAATATTTATTAATTATTTATCGTAAAGGAAAAAAGATGATTAGAAAATGTATTTATTCAATGTTTGTATTTATTACTTTAAACATTTCTCCTTTTCTCTTGGGGCAGGATGTAAATCCACCGGGAACACCCCAGAATGTTCAAGGTTTCAGGTATGAAAAACATGTTGAGGTTGACTGGTTGGAAAACTCCGAAACAGATCTATTAGGTTATAAAATATACAAAAGCACAGGTGGAGTATTTACATTTTATTTGAATGTTCCAAAATCTCAAAGCTATATATATCTATATCTTGGTTCAGCAACTTTAACTTACTATTTCAAAGTCAGTGCTTATGATTCGAGTGGAAATGAATCACTTCTAAGCGACAGCGTTGAATGTGCACCTCATCCGATGACAGACGAAGAATTTTTAGATATGACTGAAAGGGCAACATTTAGATACTTTTATGATTATGCTCATCCTGTATCCGGATTATCAAGGGAGAGATTAGGATCCGGTGAAACTGTTACAAGTGGCGGTTCTGGTTTTGGTGTGATGGCTTTACTTGTTGGAATTGAAAGAGGGTTTATCAGTCGTGAACAAGGTGTTACTAGAATGTTGAAGATTGCTAACTTTTTACAAAATACTGCTGAAAAATTTCATGGTGCTTTCTCACATTGGTTAAACGGTACTACCGGTGCTGTAATACCTTTTAGTACTTATGATAACGGCGGCGATTTGGTCGAAACTGCGTATCTTATTCAAGGATTACTTGCAGCAAGACAATACTTTGATCAATTAAATACAAACGAAGAACAAATTAGAAATTTAATAACACAAATTTGGCAAGGCGTTGAATGGAGCTGGTACAGAAGATATCCAACGAGTAACTTCCTTTACTGGCACTGGTCACCTAATTATGGTTGGCAAATGAATTTTGCGATCAGTGGACCTAATGAAACAATGATAACATACTTACTTGCCATTGCCTCTCCAACCTTTAGTGTGCCGGCAAGCCTTTATGCAAATGGTTGGGCTAGTTCTTCTTATTATACAAATACTAACTTTTTTTATGGTTATAGAATTTGGGTTGGATGGAATTATGGCGGACCTCTATTCTTCCAACACTATTCTTTTCTGGGTTTCGATCCAAGAAATATCAAAGATGCTTATTGTAATTATTATAATAATGCTAAAAATATAACATTGATAAATAGAGAACATTGCATAACCAATCCCCATGGTTTTCTTGGATATAATACTAATTGCTGGGGTTTAACCGCTAGTGATGATCCAAATGGTTATAGGGTTCACGAGCCGACAAATGATAATGGAACTATTACTCCCTCTGCTGCTCTTTCTTCGATGCCTTATACTCCTCAGGAATCTTTAGAAGCATTAAAATATTTTTATAGAACTTACGGCAGCCAAGTTTGGGGTGAATATGGATTTAAAGATGCTTTTAATGATAATGTAAGCTGGTATGCCAACAGTTATCTTGCTATTGATCAAGGTCCAATAATTGTAATGATAGAAAACTATAGAACTCAACTTTTGTGGAACAAGTTCATGGCAAATCCTGAAATTCAGCCGATGCTAACTGCAATTGGTTTTGTTCCTGATTCAGTTACAAGTGTTGATAATCCTGTTTATAGTGTTGAAGATTTTAAACTAGTTGGAAATTATCCCAATCCTTTTAATCCAACAACTACAATCGTTTTTAATCTTCCATCAAGAGAAAATGTTACTATTAATATTTATAACCATCTTGGTGAAAAAATTAAAGATATTGTCAACGAAGAATTTTCCGCGGGTGAAAATAAAATTATTTGGAACGGTTTAAATAATGATAATAAATTTGTCAGTTCAGGAGTTTATCTTTACAAAATAAGTACGGGTAATAATGCTATTTATGGTAAAATGATTTTGCAGAAGTAACTTGTGAAATTAGTAACAAAAATATTTCAAAAAATTCTTTTGCTAAGTTTGGTACTTATAATTTCCTGCTCAAAAGAAAACGAATCCGAAAAAGTTATAAAGTTTTGGGCAATGGGAGCTGAAGCTGAGTATGTTACTAAGCTTGTTCCCGAGTTTGAAAAACAAAATCCCGGAATAAAAGTAAAAGTTCAGCAAGTTCCATGGACAGCAGCACAAGAAAAATTAGTTACTGCTTTTGCAAGCGATAACACTCCAGATGCCTGTCAGCTTGGTAATACTTGGGTCCCGCAATTCGCAGCGTTAAATGCCATCATTCCTCTTGATGAATTTATCAAAACATCTAGCCGGATAAATAAAGAAAAATATTTTACTGGTATTTGGGAAACTAATGTAATTGATAATCAAACGTTTGGAATTCCCTGGTATATGGATACACGGGTTATTTTTTACAGAAAAGATGTTTTTGAAAAAGCTGGCTACAAAAATCCACCCAAAACCTGGGCTGAACTTTTAGACTTATCAAAAAAAATAAAAGCATTTCATCCAAAGGAAGAAAAGTATGCAATCTATCTTCCTACAAATGAATGGGCCCCTTTTATAATGTTCGGTATGGAGGCAGGTTCATCTTTACTAAAAAATGAAGACACACAAGGAAATTTTTGCAGTACAGAATTTAAAGAGGCTTTTAAATATTTAATTGATTTTCACAAGCAAAATCTTGCACCAATTGGTTTCTCTCAAGTTACAAATCAGTATCAGGCTTTTGCTGAAGAGTATTTTTCAATTTACATCTCCGGTCCATGGAATATTCCAGAATTTAAAAAATGGATGACGGGAAATCTTGCAAATAAATGGATGACCGCACCAATGCCAGGTTATGCAAATGATTATCCTGGAGTTTCACTTGCGGGTGGATCAAGCTTAGTGATCTTCAAAAACTCAGAACATAAAAAAGAAGTCTGGAAATTTTTTGAATATCTTTCTCAAGTGCATACACAAATTGAGTTTTACAAACTGCTTAATAATCTGCCTTCAGTAAAAGCAGCCTGGGAGAATCCAATACTTAGAGACGATCCTTATATGCAGGCATTTTATATACAGTTTACTAATGTAGAAGCAACTCCAAAAATCCCTGAGTGGGAACAGATTGCATTTTCAAAAGTTCAGCAGTATGCAGAGTTAGCTGCAAGAAATTCAATGAGCATTGATGAAGCATTAAAAAATCTTGATAAGGATGTAGATCGAATATTGGAAAAGCGAAGATGGATTGTTGAACACAAGAAAACCAAATAATGAGTTTTAAACAATCACAAACAGCAGCATATTTTTTTCTTGCGCCAGCAATGAGTGCTATTTTTATCTTTTTCTTTTTGCCCGTAATTGCTGCATTCATTATGAGCTTTACAGATTTTGATATTTACGCTCTTGGTGATCTAAATTCAGTAAGATTTGTGGGGTTAAATAATTACTTACAATTATTTAATGATCCTTTATTTTTTACAGCACTCCAAAATACTTTTTATTTTGTTATTGTCGCCGCACCACTATCAATAGCGATTTCGCTTGGTGCTGCACTACTTCTTAACTCAAAACTTATTAAGTTCAAGGCAATCTTTAGACTTAGCTATTTTATTCCTGTTGTAACAACTTTAGTAGCTGTAGCAATAGTTTGGAGATTCATTTACCATCCAAAATTTGGAATCATAAATTATATTTTAAGTTTGATTGGAATTGCTCCAATAGATTGGCTTGGCGATACAACCACGGCAATGCCTGCAATCATTCTTATGTCAGTTTGGAAAAGTTTTGGATATAATATGATAATCTTTATTGCGGGTTTGCAAAACATTCCAGAAGATCTTTACGAAGCAGCATCTATAGAAGGTGCGAGCGGATGGCAAAAATTTAAATCCATTACAATTCCTATGCTTGCCCCAACAACGATTTTTATTTCTCTTATAACTATGATAGGTTACTTCCAATTTTTTGCCGAACCATACATAATGACACAAGGCGGACCATTGAACAGTACATTAAGCGTTGTGCAATATATGTATCAAGAAGGCTTTAAATGGTGGAACATGGGTTACTCGGCTTCGATAGCATTTGTCTTTTTCTTTATTATTATGATTGGAACACTTATCCAACTTAAAATTCAGAAGAGTACAGAATGATCAAAAAAGTATTACTATATAGTTTTCTAATTATTACTTCTATACTTACGCTTATTCCATTTATTTGGATGCTTAGTGCATCATTTATGTTCGATGGAAAGGCAAGTGTTTTCCCTCCAATATTTTTGCCTGATCCCTTTACTGTAACACAATATCAAATTCTTTTTGAAAGACTAAGTGTTTGGAGAAACTTTTTTAATAGTTTATTTCTCTCTTCAATAGTTACTGTACTTTATATAACTTTTACTTCAATGGCTGGATATGCTTTCGCTAAATACAGATTTACAGGAAAAAAAGTTTTATTTAATCTTTTGCTGAGTTCGATGATAATCCCAAGCCAGGTTACAATGCTGCCATTATTTCTAATGCTAAAATCCATGGGATTTATTAATACTTATATGGCGATTATAATACCTGGTTTAGCAAATATTTTTGGAATCTTTTTGATTAGACAATATTGTATTTCGATTCCTGATAGCTTAATTGAAGCCGCAAGAATGGATGGGGCAACAGACTTTCAGATTTATAGAAAAGTGATACTGCCAGTTGCTATACCAATACTTGTAACACTTGCTATATTTTCATTTCTTGGTACGTGGAACGATTTCCTGTGGCCGCTAATAGCCTTAACAGACGAATCAATGTACACATTACCAGTTGCGCTTGCCAATTTAATGCTTGAACACACCAAAGATCCTGAGTTAATGATGGCGGGTTCAGTTGTAACTATAATTCCAGTAATAATAGTTTTTCTTGCACTTCAAAAGTATTATATAAAAGGGATCATGATGGGAAGCGTAAAAGAATAATTATGAATTTAGAATGAAGTCATCTATAGTTTTTAATATCATTTTTATCGGATTGGTTTTGCCTGCAATGGCTATTGCTCAATATAACACTGAAGTACTTGCAGAAATTGGCTCAGATAAACTAACTGTTGAGGAATTCCAAAATCGATTTGATTTTATGCCCCATTTGAATTATTCATCATCGAATATTGATTCTATTAAAAAAGAATTTCTTTATTCTTTAGTAGCAGAAAAACTGTGGGCACTTGAAGCTGATGAGTTGGATATTGATACAATTGAAGCGATAAAATTATCATTAAGAACATTGCAAAAACTTTTTGTTAAAGATGAACTTTATAAACAAGAGGTTGAATCAAAAATTAATATATCCAGCACGGAAATAGCAGTTGGATTGTCTTGCGTTACCCGAATATTAAATACTTTAATCCTAACATCACCGGATTCTGAAAAAGTCTGGAAACTTTACGACGCTTTTCAAAAAGGTGCGTCATTTGATTCAGTTGTGGCTATTAGGAAAATGCCAGAAAAATCATTTGAGGTTAAATTTGGATCATTTGAAGATGAAGCAATGGAAGGAATACTTTATTCTCTAAAACTTAATGAGATATCTATACCAGTTAGATACAAGGACAATTGGTTTATATTTAAACTTATAAGTGATGAGCAGGATCTTTCAATCGATCCTTCAAAAGAACATGCTAAGAATATTGTAATCAAAAAACTTAGAGATAGAAAGTCTCAAAAACTTGGACGAACTTACCTAGACAAACTATTTAGTGGTAAAAGTATTACCGCAGACCGTAAGTTATTTGAAATATTAGCTGACAATCTTTTAGAAATTTTAAAAAATAGGACAGGTAAAACTGAAAAGGATTCCGTTGCTGATGTTCAACTGCTTGAAACCGATGTTAGAAAAGTATTGTCTTTGCTTAATCCATTAGACTCGAATGCGGAATTTATAAAATTGGATACATACTCCGTTACAATTAAGGATTTTCTTTTTTACGAGATTTATCAGAAATTCTCTTTTAATTCATTCAATTCTAATAAGTTTAAACAATTATTAAACAGACTTGTTAAAAAGTTTATTGAAGATGAAATTATCGCAGGTGAAGGGTTTAGACTTGGCATAGAAAATCTAATTTCAGTGAAGAATGACTTACAAATCTGGAGAAATTATTATTTGTCAGAAGTATTAATGAACAGCTATATTGATTCGATTACAATTACCGATGAGGATATTAAAGAACTTGATTCTAAAGAAAGCGATTCATCAAATAGCTTGGAAGTGAATATTAGGGAAATCCTTACCGATAATATCGAAGATGCAGAAATAATTCTTAATGATTTAAATGATGGAAAAGATTTCGAATCTTTAGTAGATATTTATAACCAACGAGAATGGACAAAAAAAAGTAATGGTGAATGGGGATTTTTTAATCCAAAAGAAGCAGGAGAGATAGGGAGAATTGCACTAGGCCTAAATATTGGGCAGGTATATGGGCCAATTAAAGTTAATGAAGGATATTCAATATTTAAATTGATCGATAAGAGAAATCGAAACAGCAGCCAGAAATCCATCATAGATCTTGATAGTCTAAAATTTATTCGTTTGAAGATTGCACTGAGTAAAATGGAGAATCTTATAAATGATAAAACTGTTTCACTCGCTAAGAAGTATAGAATAAATATTGACGAACAATTATTGAAAAAGATTGAAACCTCAGAAATAAATACTTTTACGTATCGGTTTATTGGATTCGGAGGCAAGATTGCTGCGTTCCCAGTCACGATCCCGGTGTATGAATGGTATAAACTATACGAACAGAAAAAAGAAATTCCTTAAAGGATAATTATGGCCGAAGTAATATTAAAAAATGTATGTAAAGTTTATGATGGAGACAATAAAGTAGTAATAGATGCAAACTTTAAAGTAGAAGATAAAGAGTTTGTAGTTCTGGTTGGACCATCTGGATGCGGAAAAACAACTACATTAAGAATGGTGGCAGGACTTGAAGAAATTACCAGTGGAGAAATATATATTGATGGGAAGCTAGTAAATAATCTTCCACCAAAAGATCGAGACATTGCAATGGTATTTCAGAATTATGCACTTTATCCGCATATGACAGTTTATGAAAATATGGCTTTTGGATTAAAGCTAAAGAAAGTTGATAAGAAAGAAATAGATATCCGCGTAAAAGATGCAGCAAAGATTTTGAGTCTTGAAGATTATCTGAATAGAAAACCAAAAGCACTCTCCGGAGGGCAAAGGCAACGCGTTGCTGTAGGAAGAGCAATCGTTCGTAAACCAAAGGTATTTTTGTTTGATGAACCGCTTAGTAATCTTGATGCAAAACTTCGGGTTCAAATGCGAACAGAAATATCAAAACTCCACAAACAGCTGGGCGCAACGATGATATATGTAACTCACGATCAAACGGAAGCTATGACGATGGGGGATAGGATTGTGATTATGAAAGATGGAAATATAAATCAAGTTGATACTCCAATGAACTTGTATAATAAACCGGTTAATAAATTTGTTGCAGGATTTATTGGAAGTCCCGCAATGAATTTTATTGATGTGAGTGTTAATAGTGAAAATAAAATCGTCAGTAAGGATGGAAAACTTATATTTAGTTTATCT
The DNA here is from genome assembly GCA_016709765.1 of Ignavibacteriales bacterium. NCBI lineage: Bacteria > Pseudomonadati > Ignavibacteriota > Ignavibacteria > Ignavibacteriales > Ignavibacteriales bacterium. Next base: position 250,102 of record JADJMD010000014.1, on the reverse strand, counting down.
GTCGAACAAAAAAATCATTTAAAGGATTATTTAGATAAAGAAATTATACTTGGAATAAGACCCGAAGATATTCGACTAGAAAATGACTTAAAGAATTCGATTGAACTTGAAGTATTGATCGATGTGATTGAACCAATGGGCAATGAAACATTCGTTTATTTTGAGATTGAGAAAAATCCATTTATTGCCAGAGTAAAACCCATTGAGGTTTTGAAAGTTAACGAAAGAATAAAATTGTACATTGATACCCAGAGTATTTACTTATTTAATAAAACTTTAGGTATAAACATTTTGCAGACAGCTTAGTAATCAGCAATATCGTTAGAGCAATATTGTACCAAAAAGTTCTACCAAAATTCCACAAGAAAATATTACAAAAAAGCCTCAAGAACGTATATTTTGAACGTAAATGAGGCTTGTTTTTTAGTAGCGGAGAGTCAGGGAAACTCTTTGAGTACAAAAAAGGTGCATTTATTGATTAAAAACGCATCATTTCTAAAATGTCTTCTAACTGTCTTCTATCTTAAAGACTAAGTTTATTGTGTTCAAAAAGTGTTTGTTAAATCTTGTATTATTAATACCAAAAGTGCAATTGAAGTACAAACGAATCATTATCAACCGAAGGATCTTCTAAAACCAATCTATATTGAGGGCGAACCTCTATAAAACTATATGGGTGAAATTCAAAACCTAAAATAATTCTGGAAATTTCATCTGAATCAATAGCATCATTATAATCTATTCTATCATATCGTACTACTGCATCAAGTCCAGTTACTATGCCATAAGCAGCTTCTACCATAAGAACGTTTGATTTTACATCTGGTGTGGAAAGGTTATTTGCTAAATCATATTCTGCAAGAAGTGAAAATTCATCATATCCAATACCGAAAAATCCGCCATACATATTTGAATTAAGTGAACCCTGCGAATTCTCTAACTTAACTATTGCAGCTGAACCGCCAAGCATTAATCCAAATTCACCAAAATGTGGTGTAAATTCTAATCTAGCAGTGTAAGTTGGATCTTTTGTATAGTTACTTGCAACATCAGAAAGATTTGAGCCGGCACTTGCGCTTGCATAAAGCCAGTTATCAACAAAAATTCCAACTTCAACCCCGGCTTCTCTGTAAAATGGATTGAATATTAGTCCCTGTCTTGTGTATGCTGTATGATCATCTAACCTAATTCCATAATTAGGCGTATAAACACCTGCTTTGATATATCCGTCACCAGGAAGAATTTTAGCTATTCCATATCCCTCCCAAAGTTGATTTACAAAATCATATTTACCAACCAGATTTATTTGTTTTGATAAAGCAAAATTTGTATGAAGTGCCGCAGTCATATTTTGGAAATAAGTTCGTTTAATTGATTGTGAATAAATATATTGCGTCCTGTAATCAAGCCCAATAGAAATGTTATCAGAAACCTTTGGTGACATTAAAAAATCTTTATCGCGTGATGAAATCATACTTAAATTATTTTTGCCCCAATACCAGCCATCTAAAGTTCTTACTCCACCTCCACTTGGATTGTAATGACAATCACTACATTTGTCACCAAGCTTAACCGCAAACCTTGGCAATGCTTGCAGATTAAATGAAGTTAGAAATAAAACAAAAAATAAATATAATAGAATTAATTTGTTCATATCTTTCCTTTATTAATTAGTTATTCAGTTATAAAGTTCGTTAATGATATTTAAATTAAAAAATGAAATGCTCAAGAATTTACATATATAGTACTTATTATGTTCAGATGGTGACATTTTATTCAATAATATTTTCAGCTATTCTTAGATTTTTTGCTATAATATGAGCTGATATAAATATTTTTTTAGAATCGAGATTTTAGCTGATAAATGGGCAATGAAATATTTGGCACTATATTTTTAGTCTTATTTATGATCAGAAATGGTAAACAATAATGTTTTTGATTTGATTGAAATCCTATCTTTACAATAAAAATCTATAAATTAATATTAGGCAAAAACAATTTGGCATTTAACTGATATAATAATCAAACTATGATATTAGAAACTACTAAAAACAAACCACTTACTCGCTTTGCGTGGCTTTCAGTAGCTGCGGCTGTTCTTACTATTGCACTAAAAGGTATAGCTTATTTGTTGACCGGTTCGGTCGGGCTTCTTTCAGATGCATTAGAATCCATAGTCAATCTAGCTGGAGCACTTATGGCCTTAGCAATGCTAACGGTCGCCGCTCGCCCTGCCGATGAGGATCATGCTTACGGACATAGTAAAGCAGAATACTTTGCAAGTGGTGTCGAAGGTATGTTGATACTCGTTGCTGCATTAGGTATAGCAGCTACTGCTATCCCCCGACTTATTACTCCGAAACCTCTTGAACAAGTCGGATTAGGAATGGCGGTTTCAGTAGTGGCCTCAATTATAAATTTGTTTGTTTCGGTTGTCCTTTCAAGAGCTGGCAAAAAATATAATTCCATAACACTTGAGGCTGATGCTCAGCATTTAATGACAGACGTTTGGACATCTGCTGGAGTTCTTTTGGGAGTTGGTGCTGTATCAATCACAGGATGGGGAAGGCTTGATCCTATCATCGCAATCCTGGTAGCAGTAAATATTGTGTGGTCCGGTATTCGTATTATACGCAAATCCGCGTTTGGCTTAATGGATACAGCTTTGTCTGTTGAGGAACAAAATAAAATACAAAAAACATTAGATCATTATACACAAAGTGGAGTGCAGTATCATGCACTCCGCAGTCGTCAATCTGGGGTTCGAAAGTTTGTATCACTGCACGTTTTAGTTCCCGGGGAATGGACTGTCCACAAAAGTCATCAATTATTAGAAAATATTGAAGCAGATATTCGGAATCTTTTACCAGGAGTCACAGTATTTACTCATTTAGAATCATTGGACGATCCCGCATCTTGGGATGATATGTATCTGGACCGCAAAGATAGTGCATCAAAATAATGATAGACAGATATAAAAGAATTAACTCATAGGATACTTTTAACATTTATTTTCATTTTTACTTTTTTGTTTTTTAATATTAATTAATCTTTTCTATTCTTTAAATATTTGATTTTATTTAAGCAAAATCATTTTACGGGTTTGAGTAAATCCGCCAGATTCTAGTTTATATATGTACACACCACTTGTTAATTCAGGTGCATCAAAATTAACCGAGTGAGTGCCTGATTCTTTAAATTCGCTTACAAGCGTTTTTATATTCTGTCCGAGCAAATTATACACTATCAATTTTACATTTCCCGCGGTAGGGATGTTGAATTGGATTTTTGTAGTTGGGTTAAAAGGATTTGGATAATTTTGTGAAAGTTCAAACTTATCGGGAATGTTTACTACTACTTCAACTTCGTTTGAGTATTCAAATGTACCATTAAAATCTAGTTGCTTTAACCTGTATAAATATTTTCCACTTGCAAGATTTTCATCCATAAAAGTATACGATTGGGTTTCTGTTGTTGTTCCATTGCCATTAACAAATCCAACTTTTTTCCAATTCGTATTTCTCACTTCGTTCGAAATGAGAGAGCGTTCAATTTCAAATCCTGAATTATTAGTTTCAGTAGCAGTTGACCAATTTAGGTTTACGGTGTTTCCATTGTTATTTGCTGCAAATGAAACAAGCTCGACAGGAACAACAGTACCAGTTACAGTTAATACCGCCATTCCTCTTCCAAGACAACTCATCCATAGTTCATATCCACCTGGTATTTCTCGTACTTTAAGATCTTTGATAGTGCTGCTAGGCAAGCCTCCATACTGGGGTTCGTTACCTGGTGGCGATGGAAACATACCAACATTTACGCCGTCGTACCAGCATAAACCGTTATCGTTGGATGGATACTCACTGTCATACTGCATCCAAAGTCGTCCATCAGGAGTAACCGCCAAGGGACGCACATGCTCGCCAGGAAACGGCCAGCCCAAATCGTATTGAAAGATAGTGTAAGATCCGGAATTCGCATCAAGACGAATAAGTGTGCTGCCACTACTTGTGGACTGCATCCACGCCCCGATCCAGACGATGCCGTTGCCTTCAAGTGCTAAGCCTGTAAATGATCCTGCTGCTTCCGTGAAATCGTCAATTGTGTATGAGAACGAAGAACTCCCATCAGTATGTAAGAGTTCAAAGTCAGTGGATGCCCAGATTGTTCCATCTAATGTGAGGTCCTTTTTAATTTTGCTACCCCAGCCTACCAAAGGAACATAAATCCAATCGGGGATATTTTCATCATAGTATCTTACGTTAAAATATTCACCAAGACTCCACAATCTTCCTTGTGAGTCTTCAACAAATCCTTTTGAGACACTCATTGAATCTTCTAAAGCAAAATAGTTAGTACCGTCCCAGGCATGAATGCCAGAGAATGTAGGATTGAATACTACATAACCATTTGATGGTCTCCTATAAATAGCCTGGGTATTATCTGCTGGATATGGAAAAGGATGACCCAACCCATAAGTAAAATCATTAAAACCAGCCCATCTTTCGCCGTCAAATTTTTGAAATCCTCCAATTCCCGTTCCTGCATTTCCAGTAAGCCAAACATTTCCTTCGCTATCGAGTGAAAAATCTTCAACAAAATAATCAATTTGTGATGTGTTAGTTATCCTATAACGCTGCCAGTTTCCAGTAGCGGCATCACGTTTTGCCGCACCACCTATTCCACAAACCCAAACATTGCCTTGGTTATCTACATCAATAGAAAGACTAAAATCACCCGGGCGCCATGTTCCAAAATTATTCCATGTCAGTCCATCAAACATCCAGGTTTCTCCGCTAGCAAGAACCATTACTGCTTTACCATTTCCATAAGCTTTAAATGCTTCAATATAAAAACTAACATTGGCATATGGTGGCGAAGGATAAATCCAAACTCCATCAGGGCGTTGATATTCAAGCGTCTCCCAATCACCGTTTTGGGTCATTCTTAAAGCCCAAAAATTTCCGGCATCATCAACGCAATCTTTTCCAGGCAATCCGGCAATCTCTCCAATGGCTGTAGGCAAATAATCTGTTAATTGATTTGTTGCGCTATTATATGTGAACACCTGTCCAAAATAAGTGTTTGCAGACCAAACGAGATAACTGCCGTTCGTTTTTGGTTGCACAGCAATTCGGATATTACCACCTTGCCAATAAGTCCATCCTCCGTTCTTAGGATTAAACCGAACAAGACCATCGCTTACAAACCATATTGTACTATCGGGGGCTAAATCCATATCTACAGTCGAACCCAATAATCCCGAATTTGTAGGTCCAAATTTTTCAATCGATGAAATACCTGCCTGGGGATTAAATTTTAATGCGCCGGTATTGTTTGCCATCCAAAGATTATTATCATAATCTCTGATTATTTCATCTATCTGCTCTTCGCCACCATAAAATGATCCTAATATTGGATAGTCAACGTTTGAGTAGTTAATCCATTTATTTTCAGACTGATGAAACTTTGCAAATCCTCCCTCGCCCCAATTACCGTTATTAGCAGCGATATATGGATCTCCATTTTCATCAATCCAAAGGGCAGTTGCCTGATCTCCCTGAATACCAGTATTACCGGGACGATAATAACGCCAGGAATAAGTTGGCGTATTCTGAGCCAGAACTTCGGAGATTAAAAATAGAAGACAACTAAGTATGATAGTCGTTGTTTTCAAAATGGCACCTATTATAGCTTAAATAATTATTTTATTGTTAATTATAGTTCACGGGAACGGAAAACAAATATATCGCACTATTATTTTAATAATAACAATTTCTTTGTAGCAACAAAACTACCCGCTTGCAATTTATAAAAGTATGTTCCGCTCGATAAAGTCCTGGCATCAAATGTTACTTCATAATTTCCTGCGGGTTTGTTTTCGTTAACCAATGTTATTACTTCAGTGCCTAGAATATCATAAACTTTAAGTATCACTCGAGACCCTTCGACGGAGTTTATCCCGTTTTTATCGGGACTCAGGGTGACATCGTGGATTGTATATTTTATTTTTGTACTTGGATTAAATGGATTTGGATAGTTTTGTGAAAGTTCAAATCTATCTGGAACTGCTACCACCACTTCAACATTGTTTGAATATTCAAACAATCCGTCAAAATCTATCTGCTTTAATCTGTATAAATATTTTCCACTTGCAAGATTTTCATCCATAAAAGAATACGATTGTGTTTCTGTTGTCGTTCCATTGCCATGAACAAATCCCCTCTTTTCCCAAATCAGATTTCTCACTTCGTTCGAAATGAGAGAGCGTTCAATTTCAAATCCTGAATTATTTATTTCAGTTGCCGTTAACCAATTCAGAATTACACTATTCCCATTTGTATTTGCGGCAAATGAAATAAGTTCAACAGGAACAATGTTATCTATTGGTCGTTTCCAAACGCCACTACCATTACTTCCAGCAAAAAGATTTGTGTCATATACAGAAAGCGCAAAGATTACCGGATCAGTTAAACCTTGGTTAATCCCTGTCCAGCTATCACCATTATTTGTTGAATGGAAAACACCATCCTCAGTTCCTGCATAGAGATTTGTTCCAGAAATTGCAAGTGCATGAATAAAAGTATTAGTTAAGCCCGTATTTACAGAAGACCAGCTTGTGCCGTTATTGGTTGAGAGGAAAAGACCATTTTCTGTACCGGCAAAAAGATTTGCATCTGAAACAAAAAGAGTATTAACAGAAGTGTTCGTCAATCCTGTGCTGATCGGAGTCCAGCTTGTACCATTATTTGTGGAAAGAAACACACCACCACCAAAAGTGCCTGCGTACAGATTTGTACCGGAAGAGGCAAGAGCAAAGATACGTGTGTTTGTTAGTCCAGCACTAACAAGAGTCCAGCTTGCGCCGTTATTTGTAGAACGAAAGACACCATCACCATCAGCACCAGCAAAAATGTTATTGCCCGAAACAGCAAGCGCATAAATATATGGAGTTGAAAGCACGCCAGTTGCAAACCAGCTTGCACCATTATTAGTTGAACGATATACGCCATTGCCTTCGGTTCCTGCAAATAGATCTGTACCAGAGACAGTAAAAGCATTAACAAAGAGATTTGTTAATCCTGTATTAACCGGAGCCCAGCTTGCGCCGCTGTTAGTGGAGCGAGATATACCATCACCACTTGTTCCAACGAAGAGACTTGTGCCGGAAACATTTATGGTTCGAACAAAGTAGAAATCGAGGCCTGATTGAACCCATTGTGCATTTAAAGATGAATAAAATAACACAAAACAAATTGTAACCAAGTAATAAGAGATTTTCATACTTCTATCTTTCATTTTAATAATAACATTTTTTTAGTTTCAACTAATGAACCTGTTTGTAGTTTGTAAAAGTATGTTCCGCTTGATAATGAAGCGGCATCAAATGTCACTTCATAATTACCCGAAGGTTGTACTTCGTTTACAAGTGTCGCAACTTCATTTCCCAAAACATCATATATTTTTAAACTAACAGGATTACTTGTTACGATTTGATATTTAATCTTTGTACTTGGATTGAATGGATTAGGATAGTTTTGTGATAATTCAAATTTTTCTGGAATTGTTACGATCACTTCTATTTCATTTGAATATTCAAATGTTCCATCAAAATCTATTTGTTTTAATCTATAAAGATATTTTCCTGATGATAAATTATTATCAACAAATGAATACGATTGTGTTTCAGTTGTTGTTCCATTGCCATTTATAAATGCTAATTCAGTCCATTCCCCGGTGCCAATTGAGGACTGTTGGCTGTAGACTTGCTTTCTCTCTATACTAAATCCTGAATTATTTGTTTCCGTTGAGGTTGACCAGTTTAAGTTTACATTATTTTCGTTCGTACTGGCAGAAAAAGAAACAAGTTCAACAGGAACAACAGAACCGGTTACTGTGAGAACGGCAATACCTCTGCTTGCACAGCTTATCCACAACTCATAACCGTTTTGAATATTTTTTACTTCAAGATCATAGATTTGAGCGTGTGGTAAACCACCGATTTGCTGCTGAGGAATAATTCCAAAGGCGGTTCCATCAAACCAGCACAAACCATAGGTTGAGGTGGTTGTACTTTGAAAATTTGCAAACCATAGTCTTCCATCGGGAGTAACGGCTAAGGGTGAAACATTCTCACCTGGTATTTGTGAATTGGATGGAGAATAAAATTGATATGTGCCGTTGTTGGCATTTACCTTTGCAAGTCCCTGATTGGTACCAACCCATGCAAAGCCATCTTGTATAGGAACAACAGTAGTCAGAACATCACTTTGAGGATTAAGTTCGGAAAAATCATCGGCAACTTTAGAAAAATTATACGAGCCGTCTGTTCTTAAAACCTGGTAGAAAGAACAAGCCCAAATTGTTCCTGCTCTTTGAGGATCTTTTTTAATGTTTGTACTAATGCCTATAAATGGAACATCTGTCCAGTTGTTTCCCACATCATTATAGTATGAAAGATTATAGTATTCACCAAGACTCCACAACCTGTTTTGTGAATCTTCAACAAGCCCTTGCGATCTCGACAAAGAATAATTTAATGAAGAATAATTACTACCATTCCAGCTATGTAATGAATTAAACATTGGATTAACAATCACTGCTCCATTTGAAGGTCTGTAATAAATTGCTTCAGAGTTATCAGTTGGAAATGGAAAAGGATTTCCTAAACCATAAGTGGATTCGTTAAATCCTATCCATCTTGTTCCATCAAATTTTTGAAAGCCACCCATACCTGTTCCTGCATTGCCGGTCATCCAGACATTTCCCTGATCGTCAATAGAAATATCATTCACCCAATAATCAATCTGTGATGAATTAGTAATTCTATGTCTTTGCCACTGTCCAGTAACTGCATCACGTTTTGCTGCACCACCAATACCTGTTACCCAAATATTTCCATTTGCATCTATATCAACACCATAAGAAAATCCGCCTTCTCTCCAAATTCCTAGATTCTGCCAATTCGTTCCATTGAATTGCCAAACGTTGCTGTTCCCATCAATTAAAAGTGCATTACCATTTCCGTAAGCTTTAAAAGCCCAAACATCAAGTGCAAGTGATACAGGAGGTTGTACAGGAGATATCCAGGTACCCGCAGGAGTTCTATAATCAAGTGAAAAAACACTTGGAGTAGAAGACTGTCTTGTTGCCCATAAATTGTTTGAGTCATCTAAATTATCATTACCAGAAAATGAAACAACTTCACCCGGATCACCATTCTGCGGAAGAAGAGTAAACAATTGTGTGTCACTATCGAAGGTTATCATTGTGTTCCAGCCTTCACCATCAACCCAAACAACATAACCGCCCACGGTCTTTTCCTGTATGCTTACGTGTTCACAATATCCAATTAAGCTGGGCCAGTTGTTAGCGTTGGATCCATAATACCAATAACGCCATTGGTTTGTAGCCGGATTATAATTAACAAGTCCGCCGCCACCCCAAACAACAGAAATAACAGAAGCCCAGATAGAGCCATCAGGTGCAATTGCTATATCTGATGTTCTACCGCCCGGATGAAGTGAATTGTTAGCACTAAAAAATTCTAAGGAACTTCCGCCAACAGCAGGATTAAATTTTAATATACCGCGCCAGGTTGCCATCCATAATGTTCCGTTCGCATCTTCTTCAATATCACTGATTCGGGATGAGCCGACATCATTTATATCTCCGATTACCGGGTAATCAATATTTGAATAATTTATCCATTTGTTTTCTGATTGAATATATTTTGCAAAACCGCCTTCTTCCCAACCGGGTGTGTAAGCTGCGATGTATGGGTCTCCATCATGATCAATCCAGATTCCTTCAACGTAATCACCTTGTATTCCGGTATTACCCGTATTGTAATATCGCCAGGAATAGTCCATAGTTTGAGCCATTGTAATTGAAATTAATAAAAAGGGGACGAATAAAAACAGTACTAGGTTTTTCACTTAAAGCTCCTCTGAAATGTTAATTTGAGTGTTATAATACATAAGTTCAGTAATTTAAGAAAAGGTGACAAAAATAATTTATAAATATCAAATCATATGCTGGATTACAAAAAAGGCAATCCTTTCGAATCGCCTCAATTGAATATTTATCATTATTGGTTATAAAGTAAACTGCGAACAGGTCACCGGTTTATGAAAAATAAACAGATGATTATTCCTACTTGCACCCACCAACACTGATTGTAAATCCTTAGAGTAATTATTACAACTCCAAGAATAAACCTGATATCTTAATCGACACTTCAAACATTCGAATATAATTATTCCCCTATTTTTTGTGATTGAGAATAAATAATTAATTATTTAATGCACCCTGATCTATCCATTTGGCTATACTATCAATTGTAGCAGCAGGTATTGGGGTTCCATTAAGCGGCATTTGCGGGCTTACTTCACCTTTTAAAATTTTTATGATTAAACTATTTGCACTATTTCCAGGTTCAACTCTTTTAAACTGAGGAAACAATACGCTTTGAACACCTACTAAGTTGTTGAATGCAACGTTTGGTTCCAATACAAGATTTGCCTGGTTACCCGCTGAAGAATGGCATTGGGCTCCGGTGCAATTGACAAATACCTTTGCTTTTATTTCACTAAAATTTGCCAAATTAGAATTAGTTATTGGTGGTGCTGTCGTTTGATCTTCAGAACAGGAAACCGAAATCCAGGTTAATATTATAATAACTAAGTATCGTAAAATTAATTGAGTTCTCATTTATAACTCCTCACTTGTGTTAAAACACACATATATTTAAAAAATATTATAGATCAAGTTTTTCTGTTTTTACTTTTTGTGTCGTTGATACTTTAAGCAAACTATAAACAGGACAATAATTCATAAATGCTGTTAACAATGGAACCATTCCAATAAGTCCCCACCAGTTTTTAGTGATAAGAGCAAATACAATTAGTCCCAAACCCAGTATTATTCTGGCGACTTTGTCGATACTTCCAACATTCTTTTTCATAAGATACGTCCTTTATTTTTGTTATATGAATTAGTATTAGTTTAAATACAATAGTGACAATCAACTTTTATTTTCATTTTCTAATTAATCAAGGCGATTCAAATGAATCGCCTTTTAAGATTGCCCCAGTTAGTTTTACTTTATTTTAGTAACATCATTTTTCTAACTTGCACCTGGTTGTTGCTTTCTAATCTGTAGATATAAAATCCTGAACTTAAACCATTTGCATTAAAGCTAACACTATGTACACCTTGGTTTAGATTTTCATTTACTACTGTGCTTACTTCTTCACCCAAAGCGTTAAATACTTTTAGTGTTACAAATTGATTTGCAGTTAATGTAAACGATATAGTTGTTGATGGATTGAAAGGATTCGGATAATTCTGTTCCAATGCAAATTCATTTACAACGGCTGGAGATTCATCAACACCGGTTGGTGAACTTAGCAATGCCTGTATTTGTAAAGCAGTTTTGTTTGATGAAGGATCAACTACTGCCCAAACTTTTACTTGCTGACCGCTTGCTAATTGATTTGCTGAAATTAAATTGAAGTTTAAATCAATTACAACAGTTTGATTATTTATTGTATAGCTGCCGGTCGGAAGTTGTATTGATGAACCAGAAACCGTACCGCTTACACCATTAATCTTTGAGAAGTTCATTCCATCTTCTATTTTGATTCTTAAGGCAAGTAAAATGCTGTCAACATTGCGGATCATTTTAACTTCTACAAATTGATCAACTGTAAGATCACCAAATGTGATTGGCATATTTGCGTGGTTAAGGTAAACTGTGTTTGAATCAACATAGACAACCAAACCATTTAATTCAACGCTACTAGAATTTTTAGCGGTGACTCTACCAAATATTTCAATGTCTTCGTTTCCTTCAAGTTTAATTCGAGTTGCTTTTGCAGTTGTTGCACCAGTTTTATTCCCTTTTACTTCAACTAGCTGCCCAACTTGAAGCGAAGAGTATGAAATTGGATTGTTCAAATGATCTAAAACTATTGTTGTGCTATCAACTGAGAATGTAATTCCATTTACAATAAGATAAGATGCTGTTAGTTCTGTAATATTTCCTTTTAACTCAATTTCAGTTCTTACAAAATCTTCAATCTGAATTCTGCTGGCATAATAAGAACCATCCTGTCTCTTAAATCCTTTTACCTCAACCCACATTCCAACAGCTAAAGAAGCTATTGTAACAGGCATTCTGTTATTATCGAGAAAAACTGTGTTAGAATCAGTTGAGAAAACAATGCTATTTATTGTTATGTCTGTTCCAACAATGCTTTCAATTTGAGCCGTAAATTCAATTTCACTTCCAGGCATATCTTCAATTTTAATTCTTACAGCAAGGTATGAACTTTCTGGTTGTCTGAATCCTTTAACTTCAACTCTATCGCCAACATTTAGATCAGAAAATGAAATAGGCATTCTGTTATCATCAAGAACAACTGTTTGTGCATCTACAAAAAATACTTTTTGTGCAACAGTTAAACTATTTGCTGTTAAGTTTTCAATTAATCCCGTTAACTCAAGCTCTCCTTGATGATGATGATTTTCATCATCTTCAGTTTTTACACGTATTGCAAGTAAATCTCCATTTGTCTGCAATCGAGCCTTAACTTCTAAAAGTAAACCAACTTCAATTTGTGAGAATGAAAATGTATTGCCGTGTCGTCCCCTGTATTCTGTGTTTGCATCTACAACAAAAGTACTTCCATTGATTACAAATGAACTCGTACCAACTTCTGTTACATAACCTGTTAGCTCAATTTCGTTTTCATTACCTACGCCATCTTCTGATTTTACCCTGGTTGCAAGAAAGGTACCATCACCTCTGTTATCTGCTTGAACCTGAACGAGATCATTTAATTGGAAAAAAGAAAATGTAACTGTCGTGTTGCCTGGTCCACGTAGATCTGTATTACCATCAACATAGACCGTGTAACCCTGAACAACTAAGTAGTCAGAACCAAGTTCTGTTATGTTACCAGTAACTTCCAGATCGTGAATTGCAAAAAGATTAATACTGCTAATAAGAATAAGCAGTGGGATAAGTAATACTTTGCTGATATTCAGAAAAGTAAAGCTGCGAGATGTTTGATGTGTTTTCATATCGGACTCCTTTGTGTTTTGTTTTATTGAATTTTGATCTTTTTAATTCTCTTAACTTATGTTCTTTAATGATTAAGTGTGTGTCATAACATAAAGGTGACATGGAAAAAAATTATTTCTTCTGATTTTTTGAACTGAGAAGGAGGTATTAAAAATTATGATATTTGTGAGAGGTATTTTCTTACTAAAACCTTGACTGTGAAATAATTAAGCCGAAACAATCAAATTGCTTCGGCTATTTTTAAAAGTTCTTATTGCTTGTTTACTCTTACAGATGGTGGTGAAGCATTTGAAACCACAATCGTATAATTTCCGTCTTCATCTGCCTGAAAAAATGTTGTTATGTTTGGACTAACATTTTCCACGTTTACGTCAACTTCAAAGTTTGATGATGGGACTTCAATGTAAGAGGTTTCATTTCCAGCACTAACATCGTTAATGTTTATTGTACTGCCTGAAGGCGGTTTTAATGCAACATCCACAATTTCCTGATTCTGGTTTTGAACACGAACCTTTGGTGCTTCGGGAGTGCAAGCTGCAAACCCAAGTAGTAAGCAGGTTGTAATGAGCAGGCTATTAAATATTTTCATTTCATTTCTCCTATTTTGTTTAGTTATTAATGTTTAGAAAAAAATTATCAGTCAAAAATTTCTGAGCTTTTAATCGCTACTAATACATAAGTAACATAAAACAACAAATAGTGACAAAATGAACATTGGTGAGTTTTACAAAGCAGCTTTAAAGATATATTCTCACAGAGATACTATGGTACTCGAAAAACAAAATCTATGTAATTAATAATTTTACTTCATCAAAGCAATTTTTTGTGAAAGCCGTATAGATTTAGTATCGAGTGAGACAAGGTAAATGCCTGAGGCTAATCCATTAGCATTAAAAGTAACCTTGTTTAATCCTGCCGAAAAAAATTGATTGCCAATTTCGGCAACTTCTTCGCCCAATAGGTTAAACACTTTAATCTTTGCAATCTGTGACGATGGCAACACAAAAGAAATTGTGGTTATTGGGTTAAAAGGATTGGGATAATTTGGGTAAAGATAAACTTCAGCGGGAATAAACCTTTCCTCTTCATCTATATCAGTTAAAGTAAATTGTATGTTTAAATTATATTGATTCTGGTTTTGTGGACTGATCGTGAAAACATTGCTCAGTGCATTATCAAATCCAACCTTTTGTGCCACCAGTTGATAAGATCCGTAAGGAAGATTATTGATATTAAACCGCCCATCTTCTTTTCCGAAATTGTAAGAATAGAGTTGATTATTTGTTAAAGATTTTGCAAGTACTGTTATTCCATCAAATCCTTGTGCATCAAAAAATGGAATCGATATTGTTCCATAAGCCCCTCCACCACCATAAGAGGAATCCCTCTTTAAATAAAGATTTTTGGTTTGTAGGGATTGGTTAATAAATATAGAATCAGCATCCTGCCAAAAAAGTGATGCTGCACTTTTGCTGTTAAAATAGGTAGGTAAATAATAATCAGAGTATCCCTGAACAAAATAATAAGCACTATCTTCTACAACTATATTGTACACGCCATCAGATCCTACGAATCCCGCATAGACTGTTGAATCAGCAGCTAAGGTATTTTGTTTTAATAATGTAGGTGTATGAGTTCCTTTTCTAACAATGACAACACCTTTATCTATTGGTGTACCATAAACAGAGTCTATAACAACCCCTGAAACACTAAATCCAATATTATTCACAGATGGAAGTGTCAGATCAACATTTATTACCTGACCGGAATCGAGCTGAATTGGTTGAGCAAAAAATGGATCAGGTGTATTACCCGAAAAGATCACACGATGACCTTCTTTTTCAGCCGCAACTGTATAATTGCCCTTAGGTAATAGTTTATTATAATTACCCAAAAAGTCAGTGAACGTAGAATCAAAAAGATATACACCATAATAGAAAAAAAATATTTTAGAATCGGGTAGCGGGGTCAATGTTTCATCTGAAATTGTACCTAAGATATGTTCCAAAATCATCATCAAAAAAGTCTATTTTAATTCTAATATCTCTTGGACTTTCAGGATCGTTACTGTACACCCAAATAGTATCTGTTGTATCGCTTATGGTTATGTTATAAAAATTTGCAAGCGTTATATTTAATTTTATCGTGTCCCCAGGATTAATTATAAATGGTAATTGAGGATGCTCCTCAAAATCTAAAATGTAATATGGTTTTGTCGGGGATAAGCTATCAATAGATAGTGGCTGATCTCCATCATTATATATTATTGCGTAATCGTATCTATTAAAAACATCTTCAAATCGAATATTTCTTGGTTCGATTCTTATATTTGGCTGGGCAAAAATGCCGCGAGCCAATGTTATTAACATTAAAATTGTAAAAAAATATTTATTCATAGTCACTAGTTTATTTATCTTAGTACTAATAATATAAAATTAGTGACAAAATAAAGAGAGATAAAAATCGATTTTTTAAATTTTTCCAAAAATGAGCTAGAATCACTTTTAAATTCTTCAAAAGAAGGGAATTCTGAAGCATTTAAGAAGATATCCGGTTATGTGCGGGAAATATCATTTTCCTACTTTTTATCCAAACACCGTGCACACAAAATTGTAAATAAAGACGATGTGGATGATTTAGCTACAAATGTTTACATCTCTTTTGCTGAACAATATCATAAAATCGATAAGATTGAAAACTGGCTTCGTAGAGTTCTATTTTTAACATTTGTAAGATGGTATAAGCAAAATAATATTCGAAGAACCATAGAACTGAACGAAGAAATTACCGCTGATGATTCAAACCTTAGGACTGATGAAGGATTTGATGTAAATGCAATTTTAAAAATATTAGATAATTTAAGTGAGGAAAAGCAGGAGATAGTAAAGCTACGGTTCTGGGGTGATTTGAAATTTGCTGAGATTGCTCAAAAACTGAATAAAAACGAGGCGGCAATTAAGAAAATGTTCTATCGTACGATTGAAGAGATAAAAAATAAATTAGGATAATGTCACTTTTAAATGATTGTTATTACTAATGGTTAAGAAGCACAAAAAGGCATTTTTAAAATGAATGATATTGATAAAATAATTGAACTATTGGATAAGGATTCCATAACAAATGAAGAAAAAAAACTTCTTAATGGAATAATTGACAATGATCCTGAAGCAAGGAAAATTCACGATACATATTTAGATCTTAAATCTACTCTTAAAAGAAATGAACACATAGATGAAGAACTTATAGCTGAATATGTTTTGTATAAAAACGATATTTCATCAGAAAATGTAATTATCCTACTTTCAAAGATGGTTGAAGATCATATTCGCAAATGTAAACACTGTGAAAATTTGTTTAAAGAATTAAACGTTGAATATGCGGAAGTGGACACTTTTGTTGGCCAATCGGTTTCTCAACAAATTGCACAGAATAAGCAGGCCAATCAAAAAGGATTCTTTTTGTTTAACAATTTTAGCTCGGCAAAATATGCCTTTGCATCTTTAGCTGCTGTTGTTGTTTTATATCTAGGATTATTTGCTGTTTCTTCTTTAACAACCCCTGATTATAAAAAATCATTTTTAGACGGTGAAGATTTTTACACAACACGCGGAAGAACCTCGGAATTATTCCAGCGTGGGTTAGATGCAATTGATAGAAAAGATTACGATAGCGCGATCAAGTATTTGGAAGATGATGTGAACAATAACAGTCTTCAGGAATCCATTTTTTATACGCACTTTATTCTCGGGATTACTTATGTGAATAAAGCCGAAAGTGATTTTCTTGGATTGTTTAAATCGTTTAATAAAGCAGACGTGGAGAATGGTATAGCAAGCTTCAATAAATCAATCGAACTAAATGACAGCGGAAAGTTTGATAACCTAAAACTTGATGCACACTATTTTATTGGAAAATCATATTTGATGATTGATGATAAAATAGCTGCACGTGAACATCTACAAT
Source organism: Ignavibacteriales bacterium (assembly GCA_016709765.1). Lineage (NCBI taxonomy): Bacteria > Pseudomonadati > Ignavibacteriota > Ignavibacteria > Ignavibacteriales > Ignavibacteriales bacterium. Next base: position 233,049 of record JADJMD010000014.1, on the reverse strand, counting down.
TAGTTGTTGAAGGAAAGGGAAGTTATTACAAAAATGCCGAACAGTTGATAAAAGAATTATGATTAGCCCTAATTAACAATGATTATGAAAAAGCCCGCAATTATATTTTTTGCTCTGATGCTGTCTGCTCTTGTGGGTTTGTTTATTATTTCCACAGGTTTCTCATCTAACGATAAAAATATTTCTCTCCAAACAACAGATTTAAAAAAATCAATCTGATATTTTCTTTCCATCTATAGCGTTTCGACGAATTGAGAAGGCACTTATAAACTCATCAAATATTACTTCAACTTCCGATTCGATAAATCAACTAACAAATAGTTTTGAGAAAAATTATTTAACTTCATTAGCATTTAAAAGAAAGAGCGAGTATAGAAAATCATTCGATCTATTATATTCAATGCTTTCAAGCTATCCAAAATATTATCCTTTTTATGATGAGTTAACATTCTCTGCAAAAGCCTCAAATAATCTAATGCAGATTGAACAGTCTATAAATAGCGAAAAATCGTATAATAAGTATTTAGATTATTTTAAAGCACTATATTTTTATCATACAAATCAATATTCAAAATCTATTGAACTGCTAAAAGATAATAATGATATTCAACCACAATATTTGCTTTCATACTCTTATCGTGGTCTCGGTGATTATGATAACGCTTTAAAGGTGTTAAACAATGCAGAAATTTTATTACAACAGAACAGCTATGAAGTAAGCAAGGTATTAATTTCAAAGGGCTCGCTTTACTTACTATCGGGCAATTATGATGAAGCAAAAAAGTTATATCTAATAGGACTTGAATCAGCAAAACAATCCGGCAACAGGATAGAAGAAGCAAAATCACTGATAAATCTTGCAATACTTGATGATCAAAATGGAAATATTGATGAAGCTAAATTAAAATTAGAATCAGCATATAAAATCTCAAAAACAATCGAGGATAAAGAACTACAAGCAACTGCCTTATCAGAAATCGCTGTTTCTTATACATATTCGGGAAATGTGGTTGAAGCAAAGAATAATTATGAAGGAAGCTTCAAGATATTTAAGATTCTAAATAATAAAGAAAGACTTTCAAATCTTTGTGCAAACATTGCCTCTCTGTACGCACAAACAGCTAATTACTCATCGGCAATAGAATATTATAATAATGGATTAGATTACTCAGGAGACAATGTTGTTTCTAAAGTTTTAAATCTACGCGGACTAGGAGATGTTTATGCTAATCTTTCGAATTATTCTAAGTCTTTAGAATATTATCAAAAAGCAAAAGAGCTGGCTCATCAAGTAAAAGATATTTCTACGGAATCATCTGTTGATGTAAGCATTGGAACGCTGTATTACAATATTAATAAACCAATTAAAGCCTTGCAGATTTTTCTTGAAACAAAAGATAAAGTTAATTCTGAATCAGATCCATATACAGCAGAAGATATTTATTTTAAAATAGGGTTAGCTTACTCTAAGATTGATAGTTTTAATAAAAGCAATGCTGCATTATTATATGCACTCAGCTTATCCGAATCCTTAACCGATGTGTATTATAAAACCATTATCTCAACAGAACTTGGATACAATTATCTTTTGCAAAAAGATTTAACTAGGGCCGAGAATATTATAACAAGATCTATGCAGGTATCTAAAAACTATGGTTATAATCAACTTTTAGGATTGCAAAATTTGTATTTGGGTAAAATTGCCCTTGCCAAAAACAATATCGGTAACGCTATAACATATTTTAATATAGCTTCTTCATTAGCTGCAAATGAACTGGATTACAATAATGTTTTTGAATCTGAATATCTAATGGCAAAATCTTACTTGAATCAAAACAATATTGTTGAAGCAGAAAAACATTTTCTAAAAGCCATTCAACTTACTGATAAGATTTCTGAGTCTTTAATAAACAACGCAGAAATACAAATCGCACACTTTTCTGGTATAAACGATTGTTATTCGGATCTTGCTGAGCTGTATATTAAACAGAATCGCAATGAAGAGGCGTTTTCAATTATTGAAAAATCACATTCCAGAAACACTTTCCAAAATTTATCCAATCTGAGAATTAATTCGTCTGGTATTTCCAATGAAAAATTAAACGAATACTACGATTTAAAATGGATGATTGAGTCGGGATTGTTTTCCGGCAGTAAGCTTAAAGAACTTCTTTCGGATTATCAAATCCTAAATAGTAACTTTGGACAGAAAATAGTTCCTGCTATTAATACCAATAGAGATTTTAGTCTTTCAAATATTCAAAACAATCTTAGTGCTGGCGAGAATTTGATAACCCTGTTTTTTAGCGGAAAAAAACTTTATTTCCTTAAGCTTAACCAAACAAATTACGTAGTCGAAAAAAGCAGTCTGACAAAAGATGATGTTTTAAAATTATTAAAAAAAATTGCACCTATTTACGATTCAGAATATCACAACCTTAATCTTTATTTCAACCAAGATTTATTTTCATTCAACACTAAAGCAGCAAATGAGTTCTATCTTAAAGTACTTCGGCCAATAATAAATAATATTCCTAAAGGACAGAAGCTTATATTTTCTCTGCCATCAGAACTGGCGTTTATGCCTTTTGAATTCCTGGTTACTGAATTCAAGGAAGATGATAGCCCTTTTTATTATAACAATAAAAAATATTTAATCGACGATTATGCAATTTCTTATTCACCCTCATCAATAATTTATGTTTTGCAGAAAACAATGAAGCAAAAGAATGAAGATAAAGTATTGCTGGTCGGGGATCCACAAATAAGCAATAAAGACTTTGCACTTAGTTATCGTGGTGGATTACTTGAAGAGGACTCCTTTAATGCAAGAAATATAGTATTGTTTCCTCTAAAATATTCTAAAGAAGAAATACAAAATGTAAACTCTATGTTTTCTAACGGTTATGTCTTGCTTTCAAGTGATGCAACAGAAAAAAAATTTAAAGAAAATGCCGCACAAAGCAGCATTATCCATTTATCAACTCACTCATTCCTATATAAAAATCAGCCATTGATTATCTTTTCACAAAACAAGAATGAAAGTGAAGATGGCTATCTTGAACGAGGCGAAATATTACAGCTAAAATTGAATTCTGATTTGGTAGTGCTAAGCTCCTGTCGTTCGGGATTGGGGGAGGTTGATAATGCCGAAGGGATAATAGGGATGCAGAAAGCTTTCTTTGAAGCCGGTTCAAAAAGTGTTGTGGTTTCCTTATGGGATGTAAATGACAAATATACATCGTTGTTTATGCAAAGCTTTTATAAATACCTTAGTGAGGGTTTTAACAAATCAGAATCATTGCAAAAAGCCAAATTATTCTTTAAGAAGAACTATTCGGCAAATCCATATTACTGGTCCGCGTTTATCCTTTCGGGGGACGTTTCAAAAATAAATATTATTAAGGCTTCCTCTACAAATTATCTTTTATATATCCTTGCAGGAGTTTTTATTTCTATTGTTGGAGGTTACTTTTTTTACAGAAAGCATTTCTTAAAGCTATTTCATTAAACAGTATAGACAATGAATAATCCAAAAGAAGGCAGGAGACTATCTAGTTGGAAATCCTAATTAGCTATTGATCTGTATTTTATAAAATTGTAGAATTTTGATTCAATAAAAACCAAAATGTCTTCTAAATGTCTTCTATGACCTATTTTTTCTATTGTTTTTATTGTATCTATTGTATGGAAATATTACAAAAATGCCTCAAGAACGCATATTCAAAACGTAATTGAGGCTTATTTTTAAGTGGCGGAGAGTCAGGGACTGTTTGCGTATGTGAAAATCGTTTGTTTTTAGCTTGAAATCAAAACTTTTACAATGTAGGGGTCCACTTTGGTACCATTTTTAATATATAAAGGATCCTGAATTATATGATGAGAGATTAGAATAGGGGAGTTGCCTCCTCTGAATTTATTTTAGTAGAATCAGCTTTCTTGATTCGATGAAAGAGTCTGCTTAAAACCTACATAAATAACTTCGTTTGCAGAAGACCTTTCTAATCTTCCACTAATCTCTGAAGAACTGTACCAATAATTCCTTGATATTAAATTCACTTCGATGAAATTGATAACAAGATATATCGATTTAGAAACTAAGACTGATGCTGATTCACTTCGTCACATGCAGGTTAAAAAAGAGAAGTCTGAAGAACTTACTGATGGATAGGATGTTTTATTAGAAAATACTATTGTTAATTGAAAAAGGGAGCCGAAGCTCCCTCAGAATTTTTTTTATTTTAAATTAACTTTAATCTTCTTCACCATCATCATCATTATCTATATTTTCAAAATGATTCCTTAAAATGAACAAAATATTTCTACCTCACACTGTTTAATCAATTTGTACTATTCCAATCATTATTTAAACTTCTAATAAAGATTAGTCAGTCCAGAAATCTCGTTTCGCTTAGTATACCTAAAGGCAAGCATTACTTTAGTGCAGTTATCTATTACACCTAAATCATCAGCTTTGTTAATAGCAAATGTTGGGAGTGCTGAATTATTTGTTTTTATCAATGATAAGAATAGCTGTTCTAAATACTAAGAAAGGACTTATTATCAATTAAAATTTTTTGTCTTTGAGTAAAGAAAATGGCCATATTAATAGTTTTAAATTCGGTTTAATAATTGAAATAATTATTACTTGTTTTTTACTAAAGGCAGTTTATTTAATTTTAGATGTCTTTATCAATAATTATATAGATTGATACAATGAGAGTTTTGCAAGTATATTTTTTATGGATATTACTTCAGGTAATCGTATTGAGCAATATTTCAATTTGCATTGCGCAATCCGGAAATAAAATCACAGAAACATCAATATGTAAATCTCCCCAAATTGAATGGCTTCAGGAAATCTCTTCAGAATCAATCAAAACTTCAAGTGGCGGATTTTTCGAATCTTTATTTGATTTAATCTTTGGAAGTGATGATCTGACAATTTTAAAACCTTTCAGCTTAGTCACTGATTCTGAAGGATCAATATTTTTTATTGATCAGGATAGCAAAAAACTTCTTGAAATACTCTTTTGATGAAAATGAACTTGAATCATTATTAAATGATGATGTAGAACTGGAATCACCCATTGGATTATGTATCAACGAAACAGCTTTGATTTTTACAGACTCTGAACTAAATACAGTTTTTAAGTATGATTTTTATTCAGAGGAAACATCAGTTTTGAACTCCTCGCTTGAACAACCGACCGGGATTATTTATTTACAAAGTATACAGGAATTCTGGATTTGTGAAACGAAACAGCATCGTATTGCAAGATTGAATAAAGATGGCAAACTTATCGGAACAATCGGACAACGGGGCAACGGGCAGGGTCAATTTAATTTTCCGACGTTTATCTGGTCTGATGGAAACGGAAATATATATGTTAATGACAGTATGAATTTCAGAATTCAAATATTTTCCTCCGATGGAAAATTTAACAATCAATTTGGCAAGTCTGGTGATGGAAGCGGAGATTTTTCAAGACCAAAAGGAATTGCGACCGATTCTTACGACAATATATATGTGGTTGACGCTCTTTTTAATAATGTACAGGTATTTGATCAGTCGGGCAGGTTACTTGATGTCTTTGGCGAGCGGGGTACAGACCCGGAGATGTTCTGGCTTCCGACCGGAATTTTTATTGATAAGCAGAACAAAATATTTGTTGCGGATAGCTTTAATTCCAGAATTCAGATATATCAATTAAGATGTGAGAATTAGGGTGGTCAAAAGTATAATAAAAATATTTTCAATTTTACTTGTCATTACTTTTTGCACGCGGGCTCAATCAATTATTAATTCTAAACATAATCTTTCTGTTTCAGGACCCGGAACGATTAAAGCCTCCAGTGAAAGTGAAATTTGCATTTTTTGCCACACACCACATAATAGCAGTCCCCAAAAACCTTTATGGAACAGACAGGATCCGGCTTCGAACTATACCCTTTATACAAGCACGACCACGGATGCTACTATAGGACAACCGGACGGTTCTTCTGTGCTTTGTCTTTCCTGCCACGATGGTACGATTGCACTTGGAAATGTTTTGAGCAGAACTACTCCGATTCAGATGACCGGAGGTGTAACTACCATGCCGCCGGGAAATACAAATCTGACTAAGGATATATCCAATGATCACCCGGTATCATTTATTTATAATTCTACTCTTGTTACCGTTGATGGACAACTGAAAGATCCCGTGTCTCTGACCGGACCAGTCAAACTTGAAAATCAAAAAATGCAATGTATTTCCTGTCACGATCCTCATCAAAATGTACTTAGTGATTTTTTAGTTGCATCAAATGAGTATTCAATATTGTGTCAATATTGCCACGATAGAACCTACTGGAGTTCTTCAAGTCATAATTTATCAAACTCAACCTGGAATGGAAGTGGGACCGATCCCTGGCCTCATACAGAATTTACTTCGGTATCCAGAAATGCCTGCGAAAACTGTCACAATCCGCATAATGCCGATGGCAAAAATCGATTAAGAAACTATCAGCAGGAAGAAAATAACTGTTACAATTGTCATAATTCTAATGTTGCAGCCAAAAATATTCAGACACAGTTCGCTAAACTTTATAAACACAATGTGGCTGGCTACCTGGAAGTACACGATCCCGAAGAACCAGGTATAGTGCTGACAAAACATGTTGAGTGTGAAGATTGTCATAATTCTCATGCAAGTAATAATCAAACTGCATCGCCCCCAGACGTAAATGGATTTCTTATTGGCGTAAAAGGAGTAAATACAAATGGTACTCCTGTAATTATATCTCAGTATGAATATGAAGTATGTTATCGATGCCATGCAGATAGTCCAGATAAACCCGGCAGTCCAACTGTAAGACAAATTGCACAAAACAATGTGCGTCTTGAATTTGATCTGGGCAATCCATCATTTCATCCAGTTGAAGGTGCCGGAGTAAATCCTAATGTACCAAGTTTAATTTCACCATTAACAGTAAGCAGTAAGATATATTGCAGTGATTGCCATGCAAGTGATGGAACTAATTCACCGGCAGGGCCTCACGGATCAATCTATCCCCAAATTTTAAAGATGCAGTACTTAAAGTTAGATAATACACCAGAATCAGCTGCAGCTTATGCTCTATGTTATTCTTGTCATAACAGAAATACGATTCTAAACAGCACTGGCAGTTTTGGTCAGAATGTGCATCGGAAACATATAGTGGGAGAAGATACACCATGTAATACATGTCATGATCCTCACGGCATTAGCAGCTCACAGGGAAATACAACAAATAATACTCATTTAATAAATTTCAACATAGCCATTGTGCAGCCTGATAATCAGGGAAGATTGAGATTTGAGGATAACGGTACTTTTCATGGGAGATGTTATCTTGTTTGTCATGGTACAAGTCATAACCCAAAATCCTATTAAAAGAATTAGCAAATAATTAGAACATTGTTAAAAATATATTATTCAATCACTAATTCATCGGAGGAATGATGAAAAAGCAAACTCTGTTAATAAGCATGTGCTTATTTGGAATCGGGCAAATTATTTTTGCTCAAACTGGCATAACTGGATCTGCTCACGATTTTTCCGGACAAGGATGGGGAACCACAGAGATATGTGAACCCTGTCATACACCACACAACTCTGATGCATCTATTCAGAATGCACCATTATGGAATCATCAATCAACAACCACAGTGTTTGCGTTGTATTCCAGTTCAACTCTAAATACGACTACATTAACGCAGCCGGATGCATCGTCTAAATTATGTTTGAGCTGCCACGATGGTACTGTCGCTTTAGAGAATTTCGGCGGAACTACAGGTGGCACACATTTTATTACAGGAGGTAATAATCTTGGAACATCATTAGCAGATGATCATCCTGTATCCTTCACTTACAACACTGCTCTATCAACAGCAGACGGTGGATTGTTTGACCCTGCAACACATATAACAAGTTTAGGCGGAACAATAAATAACGATTTATTAATCGGTGGTAAACTTCAGTGTGCATCATGTCATGATGTTCACAACAGTTATAATAATGCAAGTCTGTTAAAGATTGGAAATAATGCCAGTGTACTCTGTCTCACTTGCCATAATAAATAATTAGGAATAAATCATAAAGAGCAGTCCTTACTGCTCTTTACTTTTAGAACAGTTTGGTAATGAAAAATTCACTTTTAATATTATTCATCATTAATGCCCTTATTTTTATCTCTTGTTCCGGAAGTAAACAACTTTCAGATAATATCGAACCAGTTGTATTTCCTCCGGCACCGGATGAACCGAAAATCCAGTTCCTAACTTCATTCAGCAAATCCACAGACTTTACAGGTGAGCAATCTGCAATAACGGGATTTATAATGGGTGAAGAGGAACCACTACCGATTCTTAAACCATATGGCTTGGCGGTTGGTTTCAATCGAATATATATCTGTGATACTCAGCTGGGTGGTTTAGAAATTATGTATATGGAAGATGGTTCCTTTGGTTACTTTGTTCCAGAAGGACGGGGGAAATTAAAACAACCTATTAATTGTTTTGTCGATCACACGGGATTTTTATATGTAGCTGATGCGCAAAGGAGACAGGTTGTTATTTTTAATTCCGAGCTCGACTATGTCGGAGAGATTGGCGACAGTACTTTATTAAAACCAACAGATGTATTTGTTACTGAAAAACAGATTTTTATAAATGATATTGATAAACACTCTGTTGATGTGTATGATAGATTTTCAAAGAAATTCATAAAAAGTATTCCCTCGGAATCAAACCAAAAGGAAAATCTCTTTTCTCCTACAAATATTTCTGTGTTTAATGACAAGGTTTACATAAGCGATCTGGGAGATTCAAAAGTTAAGGTTTATGGTTTGGACGGTAATTACATTAGAACCATAGGTACAATAGGGAATTCACCCGGAAAGTTTTCACGTCCTAAAGGAATTGCTCTTGATCATGATGAGAATTTGTTTGTTGTTGATGCGGGTTTTGAAAATGTGCAGATATTTGACAAAGATGGAAATCTTCTAATGTATTTTGGAGGAAGTTATACAAAACGTGGGGATATGTGGCTGCCCGCAAAAGTAGTTATAGACTATAATAATTTAGATTACTTTCAAGAATACGTGGATCCATCATTTAATCTAAAGTATCTGATTTTTGTAACAAATCAATACGGCCCAGATAAGATTAATGTTTATGGATTTATATCCAAGAAAAATAAATAGGACCTCGTTTGAAAATTAAATATACATACGGTCTTCTTATAATATTCTCGATGGTTCTATATTCCTGCAGTTCAAGTTCAAGTGACAACGTTCTTAATTTTTTATTTGATGGTGCATCATCACCTGATTCTTTAAAATCTTTAAATGAACAGGGTTTAAAAGCAGATTCATTATCAAAATCAACTCAAAACGACAATAGATCAATTACACCATTATTAGTATTGCATGAACCATATAAAGAAAAAATGTGTGAAAGCTGTCACGATATTAAAAACTCATTTAAAAAGACAATGAATTTACCTGAGCTGTGTTATCAATGCCATGAGGATTTTCAATCAAAATATAAAAAGCTACATTATCCTGTGGAAGCAGGTGAGTGCAGCTCATGTCATCATCCGCATCAGGCAAAACTTGATAGACTTTTGCTAAAGCCCGTGCGTGAACTCTGCGCTGAATGTCATGATCTTGATGAGCTTCTCGCAGGAGAGATACATAATGGGATTGGTGATATGGATTGCTCTGAATGCCATAACCCTCACGGATCGGATGAAAGTTCATTATTGAGATAGCAACTAAATAAAATGAATAAAGTTATTACATATTTGCTTTTATTTTTTATGTTCCTTGCTGAAGTAGGACTTTGCTCTGGTAAATTAAGGAAAAAAGAAAACGGATTTAGCTTTTGGAATATAAAATCCCTTTCCGGTCTCCTAACTCTTGAAGGTAATTATAGATCGGGCACATACTATTTACCTGATTATTTTACGGACGAACGAAAATCAACTTATCTGTCAGGCAGAATAGATCTGAACACATCAAGTTTTTTATGGCATCCAAATTTTTTTCAACTTGACGCTAATTTTTCATATAGTCCGGTTAAAAATCTAGATCTCTATGTTATTTCTCCTGATAACTCTGAAATAAATACTAATGAAAGAGTAGATCTAAGTGGTATTTTCTTTTCGGAAAGAATTGTATCGTTAAATCCTTATTTTAATTTTAATCACTCATTTAGTCGAAGAGAATACACGACAAATATTGAATCCTTTTATACTAATTATGGTGCAAGATTATCCAGCCCAAATTTAATTTTACCGTTCAACTTTAATGTTTCACAAAATAATTGGGATGAAAATGAGTTTCAGACAGGTAGAAATTTCAGCACTAATCAATTTTCAGTTAACACAGAATTCAATCGATCAATAAGTGACTTTAGCAATAACAGATTAAATATAGATTATTTTGATTATACGAGAAAGTATACTACAAATTCTACTATCCACAACAAGGCTATGAATTGGAGTTTGAACGATAATTTTACAATTGACCGTTCCAGTAATTTCAATTTTGCTTCCTTAATTTCTCTTACTAATCAGGTCGGCAGCCAGCCTATAAACAGGTTTTTGGTTAATGAAAACCTTCGATCAGATTTACCTTCAGGTTTTAGTGTTTATGGCCGTTATCAATATTATAAGATTATTCAGGAAATTATAGAGTCCAAGCAGCATGATGTTGAAGCGAGATTAGAACATCAACTATTTGCAAGTTTAAGATCACACATATCATATAATTACTTGACTGTTTCACAGACATATTATGATGAAAAAATTAATCGTGGTGAAGTAGGTTTCGATTATCAAAAAAATATTCCAACCGGAATGTTAAGATTAAATTACAGTTTCTCTCTCAGCCATCAGAACAGAGAAAATGTTTATGGAACCATTACTGTTCTTGATGAATCAAAATTACTTTCGGAAGGAACTGTAGCAACTCTTAATAATCCTTATGTTGACAGGAACAGTATTGCTGTCAAAAATTCGTTAGGTACAATTATTTACCAGGAAAATTTTGATTATATTTTAATTCAAAGAGGCATCTATACTGAGATACAAAGAGTACCCGGTGGTCAGATTTCCGACGGTGGAATTGTTTTAGTTTCGTATAGGGCAGATCAGCAGCCTGCACTTAGCTTCGATTCCAAAATTAATAGGTACGGCGCCAGTCTGACTATACTGGATAATTTTGTAGAATTTTATTTTAGCGGAAATAATCAAAACTATTCAAATGTCACAGAAATGAACTCAGATTATCTAAAAACTCTGAACCAAAAAATATACGGCATTAAATTCTCTTATGAATATCTTGATTTAGGTGCAGAATATGAAGACTATCAGAGCAACATTACTCCTTATACTTCCAGCAGATATTTCTTGAGAATATTCAGACAAACAAGCGATAATCTAATAGCCACAATCAACGGAAGTTACAGAATATATAATTTGATAGATGATAACTCGAGACAAAATTTTGCTGATGTTTCTTTAATGTTAGCTTATTTGTTAGGTTCAAATTCCAAATTATCTTTTGAGGGTAATTACATTTTTCAGGAAGGCAGGCAAATCGATCTTAATCTAAGTACGTTGAGGTTGGAATACACTACTGCTTTCAGAAAAATTGATATCACTGTAGGTTTTGAAAATTATAATCGTAAATTACTTACTGATGAAACCAGGTATTCAGGTGTGTATGCTAAAATCTGAAGAAGATTTTAAATATTTTACTCATTCATATCTTTAACTACTGGATTATAAGTTCTGTTACCAAAGCATAGCGGCTTAAATCAATCATTTATTAAAAAAAAAGTATTTTTTACTTCAACAAAATTTTCTTTCTTGCCTGAATAATTAAAATCAACTACAATATTTTAGATGAACCTCTCAATATGAATAGACCAGATATCTTTTGGTTGATAGAAAAGAAATTATTAGAAGAAAAATAACTATCAACATTTGATTTTTAATCAAATTTTAAGGAAACACTTAGAATGCTTTAAGAATGCATAAGTATGTTTAAATCAAAAATAAAGGAAAAATTATGTTTGACTTAACCCACATACACCCAATGATCGTTCATTTTCCAATAGCACTTTTAATAGTTGGATTTTTAGCTGATGCAATTGGATTAATATTTAAAAAGGATTTTTTTACCAAAGCGGGATTCTATTTATTAATTCTGGGCACACTTGGTGTAGTTGCTGCATATTTGTCCGGCAATTATGCAGGTGAAGGTGTAACGGAAGCTGGTGCCCTCAAACAGGCTCTTGAAACTCACGAAAGTGCAGCTACCTTAACACTCTGGGTAATGATTGGAGCTGCATTGGTTAGAATTGGTATGGTATTATTAAAAAAGTACATTGGTGTTTATCGATGGGTAGCTTTTATAATTTTCTTTTTAGGTGTACTATCAATTGCAAGAACAGGATTTTATGGCGGTGAACTGGTGTACAAACACGCTGCCGGTGTCCAATTTGATTTAGGTTTTGGTAATTTAGATTCATCAAATTCTGAGAATTCTGTTAATAATGAAGATTAGGATATTTTCTGATGCGATTACTTGTTATTGAGGATGAGAAAGGAATAGCAAACTTTTTAAGGGATGGTCTTACCGAAGAATATTTTGCTGTTGATTTAGCCTATGATGGGAAAAATGGTTTGCAAATGGCACTTTCCAATGATTATGATTTACTTTTAGTGGATTGGATGCTTCCCGGATTAAGTGGAATTGAAATCGTGAGGGAAATAAGAAAAAATAATCCTAATATACCCGTTATTTTTCTCACTGCCAGAGATACCGTTGACGATACAATATTTGGATTAGAAAGCGGAGCTAACGATTATATTAAAAAACCATTTCAGTTTTCTGAACTTCTTGCTCGTATTAAAGTTCAGCTAAGAACTAAAACTACTGAATCAGGTTATCTTGTCTTGGGACCAATCAAATTATCTTCAGACACACATCAGGTATTTAAAGATGATATTGAGGTTACCCTGACTCAGAAAGAATTTTCGTTGCTTGAATATCTTATGAGGAATAAAGGAAGGGTATGCACTAGATCTAGAATCATTGAACACGTTTGGGATATTCATTTTAATGCTGATACTTCTGTGATCGATGCTTATATAAATTTTATCAGAAAAAACTAGGTATTGGGCCAAAAGAATTCATATTTACATTAAGAGGTATAGGATATATCGCCAAGGATGAATAATTGAATCTCTCATTTCGAAATAGAATTTCAGCTTATTATCTTTTTGCTACAGCTATGATGATAGCTATTATTTTTATCGCCATTTATTTAATTGTCCAAAAAACTGTCTTTTCCCATCTAAAGGATGATCTGGATTCCGAATTAAAAGAATTAAACAGTACTATTATCATGTATAATGATAGTTCACTAGTGTTTGCTAATCCTCTTGAATGGGAAGAAGGAGAACACAGACAGATAGAAGTAAATCCAACATTTATACAAGTATCTGATAAATTTGGTAACACTATAAAGAAAACATCAAATTTATTAAGCGACAGTCTTATTCTAAATAAGAACATTCAATCTAAATTTTATAATAATACTCATCTTTCAAATTCTCCTGTATATCAGGTTCAATATCCAATCGTAAATAGTAAAAACAAAATTCTTGCTTACATCCTCGTTGCTATTCCATTGCAGGAATCAGAAATAGTTTTAGAAAATTTACAAAAAGCTCTTATAGTTTCATTCCCAATCATTCTGATCATATTGTTTTTTACAGCCAGATACATTGCTGGAAAATCTATTGCACCTATAAATAATGTAATTACAACTGCTAATAGAATAACCCGTGAAAATTTAAAGGAAAGAATTTCATTACCCGAAAATAAAGACGAGATATATTTACTAATCTCGACCATAAATGAATTATTAAACCGTCTTGAAGATAATCTATTGCGTGAAAAACAATTTACATCGGATGCTTCTCACGAATTAAGAACCCCCCTTTCGGTCATTAAAGGAACTCTGGAAGTGTTAATAAGAAAACCTCGCGAAGTTCATCAGTACGAAGAAAAGATAAACTATTGCATTAGAGAGACTGATAGGATAACAAAGCTTATAGATCAATTAATGTTTCTTGCACGATATGACTCAGGAAATGTACTGCCAAATAAAATTAAAATTGATTTAGAACCCATTATATCCGATACCATTAGCAGGCTAAACTCGCTGATCGTTGAAAAAATATTTCTTTAAATCTAAACCTTGATAAAGACCCGGTTGCAAATGTTGATCCTTCAATGCTGGAAATAGTTTTTGAAAATCTTATAACCAATTCTATTAAATATTCCGATAGCAATAAGGAAATTAATATCGAACTTAAAAGTAATTCTGATTTTCTTATTTGTTCTATTAAAGATCAGGGTTTTGGGATGACTGATGGACAGGTAAAAAAAATATTTGATAGATTCTACAGGAACGATAATTCCAGAAATTCTGAAGTTGGTGGTTTCGGTTTAGGTCTTTCAATTGTAAAAAAACTTTGTGAAGTACAGGACATTAAACTAAATGTTGAAAGCAAAGTTGGATCAGGCACTACTTTTTATCTTCAAATAAACAAATAGACTGTTAACTCCCCTTCATTAATTTTAAGCATATTTTAAGAATCCGTTAAGATTCATTTTAGTCTTCAATTGTAGTTTTGAATCAACAAATTAAATTATTTAAAACATAAAGGAGATAAAATGAAAGCAAAAATCTTTAGTACCCTAGTCATTCTTATTGTTGCCGCAATAAGTTATAACTTCACATTTACTGGTAAAGTTAATTCAAAGACAGTAGATAATCTTAAAGATGCAATAATTGGTGAAACTACTGCAAGTGCAAAGTATCTTGCTTATTCTAAAAAAGCAAAAGAAGAAGGTCTGACTAAAATTGCTGTTCTTTTTGAAGCAGCATCAAAATCAGAAGGGATCCACGCAAAAAACCACAGAGCAGTTCTTGAACAGCTTGGTATTACTATGGATAAAGTAAATCCTAAATTTGACGTTAAGTCTACTAAAGAAAATCTTCAAGATGCTATAAACGGAGAATCATATGAAGTTTCTACTATGTATCCTGATTTTATTAAAACTGCTAATGAAGGTAATGTCAATCTTGCAGTAATATCATTTAACTATGCATATCAAACTGAAAAGAAACATAATGAACTTTATAAAGATGCACTTGAAAAACTGAACAATAAAAAGAGGGCACGCTTGCATCTAATTATTATGTCTGCCCAACTTGCGGCAATACTTATGCAGGTCAGGCTCCAAACAGATGCGGAATTTCAATGACACCAAAGGACAGGTTTATCGCTATTAAGTAATTGCCTCCATAAAATACCCGCTTCTGGATTTTTCCAGTGGCGGGGTTTTTTTATTTAGAAAAATTGTTCTTCTAACTCAATTAAAAATAGGTAAATACTTTCTGTAATTTTACTTTGTTGCTTTTAGATTATTATTTAGTAAAACTGGAAATAATTAGATGCTTATCAATTCTCTGATTTATTTCCAATATCCTTTAGAAAGGATTTAAAGTAATGCACAAGCGATTCGATATAGTCGACAAATCCATTGTTCTAAGCAATAGTCAAGATAATACAATAGATTTTTATTTAAATCCGGATGATGCTGAAAAGCAAATCATATTAAAAAGTCTGGATTTTGATGAACATACATTATCCTCAGCACTTGATGCAGATGAAGTTTCGCGTATTGAGTTTATAGAAGATTTGAGTATTGAAAATAATCAATGTTATAAGCAGGCTGAAATTTATTCAACTGTCCTTGGTGGGTTAATGGATGCAAGAGGTAATCTGGTCAACAATAATATGAATATTCTTTTGAAACGATTAACAGTTATAAACGTAATATTTCTGCCCCTTAATCTTATTGCTAGTATTGGAGGAATGTCGGAGTTCAGTATGATGACTAGCGGAATGCCCTGGCATTTATCCTATTCCCTATTTGGTCTTGGTATGCTTGGAATCGGTTGGTTTACAGCTATTGTATTAAATAAATTAAGTAATGAAAAAAGTAATAAACTTTTTAAGAATAAGAAATAAATCTTTCTACTTTGATTAACTCAAGTAAATCTTTTTAAAAAACATTTTAGAAAAAATTTATGAATACAGATAGATCAGCTCAGATGTTTGCAATTAGGCTCTCATTTGCATTTGGACTTTTAATGTTAGCAATGAAATGGTATGCATATTACCTCACAGGCTCAACTGCAATTTTATCAGATGCTGCCGAATCTGTAATTCACGTAATAGGTGTTGGCTTTGCAGTATTTAGTTTGTGGTATAGTTTTCAACCTGCCGATGAAGAACATACTTATGGTCATCAAAAGATAGGCTATTTTTCAGCAGGTTTTGAAGGGGCCCTGATAATTTTAGCAGCAATTTTTATAATTTATATTTCTGTTAAGCGTTTAATTTTTGGTATTGAAATTTCAAATCTCGATCAGGGAACTTACTTTACATTTGCTGCATCGGTAATTAATCTTTTTCTTGGTGGCTTTATTGTATGGAAAGGAAAAAAAACAAATTCTATAATTCTTGTTGCAAACGGTAAACACGTGCTTACGGATTCCTGGACAAGCTTTGGAGTTGTTGGAGGTTTGTTACTTACCTGGATAACCGGCTGGCTTCCCCTTTGATCCTATAGTAGCTATAATTGCAGCGTTAAATATTTTATGGTCAGGCGGAAAATTAGTCAGACAATCCATCGGCGGGTTAATGGATGAAGGGAATAAAGAAACCGCAGATGCTATTAAAAAGGTTCTTGATCAAGAAACTATTTCAAAGGGATTAGAGTATCATCAGTTAAGGTACAGAGAAAGTGGAAATGTTTTATGGCTCGAATTTCATCTGCTATTTCCTAAAGGTACTCTTCTTGAAGATGCACATAACATAGCGACGGCACTAGAAACAACAATTAAAAAGAGCTTGAGCGCTCAGACCAATATTACGACACATTTAGAGCCAATTGATATGCATGATGAGATCCATAGTGAACCACATAACTAATTTTCTACAAATTACATTATGATAGTTTTTGGAAAAATGTTAAAAACATTTTTACTATTTAACCCAGCTTAAAAATCATTACAAAAGAGGACGTTACTATTAAGCATTGAATTTTAAATAAAAGAAGCAAAGCTTTAATTAAATATATTAATGTAATTATATTATCTATTCAAGATTTATTCTAAGTGACTAATATTGTTTATTAGTTCAAAAGAATATTTTCATTTTTAGTGTCTATTGAATTAAATAAAACAGATTATTCAGAAAGGATTGATTAAGTTATAAAATGAGTCGATAAGATAATGAAAATGGGTAAAAAATTGATTTACAGAATTGGTGACTAAAAAATGATATAAAATATATCTGTAACCCCTTATAATATAAGGACTTAGCGGAGAGTCAGGGACGCTCCGCTATTCCTAAAAAGCTTTGAAATTCGATCAAAAACGAATCTTTTTTAAGAATGTCTCCAAAAACTCTCCATCTTTTTTAAGAAATTTTCATTTTGTCCTTTAAAAAGTAAAACCCCGACCAACTTTCATTGATAGGGGAGTGATAAAAAGATTAAAGATAGTTTTTACTTCAACAAAATCATCTTTCTTGTTTGAACATAATCTCCAGCTCGCAATCTATAGAAATACACCCCGCTTGGAAGATTAGCTGCATTCCAGTTTAACTCATAAGTTCCAATAGGTTTTTCTTCATTAACAATAGTTTCTATTTCATTTCCTAAAACATCGAAGACTTTGATTTGAACTTGAGAAGATTTTGGAATTGAATATTTTATTATTGAATTACCGTTAAACGGGTTGGGGTAGTTCTGAAACAACCTGAACTCTTTAGGAAAAACATCATTGCTTCCAATTCCGGTGGATATAAAATGTGCACGAAAATCATCTAAG
This sequence comes from Ignavibacteriales bacterium, assembly GCA_016709765.1. Taxonomy (NCBI): domain Bacteria; kingdom Pseudomonadati; phylum Ignavibacteriota; class Ignavibacteria; order Ignavibacteriales; species Ignavibacteriales bacterium. Next base: position 215,036 of record JADJMD010000014.1, on the reverse strand, counting down.
GATATTGCACCATCATCTTTTTAGTATCATCTGTTTCGACAAGATAAGTTCGGGTCCACTTAATCGGAAATGTAAGAATCGCATTTGGGTTAACCCAGCTAGGAACAGCGTCGCTCAGGTTCACTTCAATATATTTCCACATATTTATCCAATCAATACCAGGATCAGCGGATGTAAAATTGATTAAGAATATTTCGTTATCAAGATCTTTAAATTCACCGCGCAGCCAATGATTTTTGCCATCACCGTAAACCTGAATGCTCAGTTTTTCAGGCGTACCGGAAATCTGAATTTCTTTGTTCAAATATAAAGCGCTGGTTCCACCGGTGGTCAGGCTGTAATTAAGTTTTCCTGAAGATGGGGCAGAAATAAAATTTGTATTATCATAAACGAAACTGCATTGCGGCAAATTTACTTTTGTCCCGGTAAGAGTGTATCCGGAAAGATCAGAAAAATCATCTATAATTATTGTGGCAGATGTTCCTACAGTAAGAGATGCTGCGCCAATGATTGTATCAATCTTAGCAATTATCTCTCCACTGCCTGTATTTGTAGCAGTAAAATATCCGCTTGATGTTATACTGCCAAGATCGCCCACAACCGACCATTGAAAATCAGTCTGTTGAAGAAGGATAACATTATTATAATTGTCATACGCAGTTGCTGTCATTTGCTGTGACTGTCCGGATTGCAGAATTACTGGATTTGGTTCTAAAGTAATCTGCGAAATCTTGGTAAGATGCACCAATGCCGAATCATAAATATCACCAACAGAAGAGTAAATGTACCCCGATACTGTATCGAACGATGCTGTAAATACTCCGTTTTGAGTGATGTTGCCTATTGCTGGATCACAACTCCAGAAAAGACTACCAGAGGTAATGCTTACAGGATTAAAATACTGATCAAATCCAGAAGCAGTAAGATTAACATTAGAACCCCCAAGGGTATAAATCTCTTCTGGTTGAATTCTTATATGTGCTAGTGGCCCTGTTGGTGCAGTACTGATTAATAGAAGACTATTCGCAACAGATCTCTCGCCGCCAATATCAGAGGGGCTATTAACTACCGCTCCTCTTACAACCATAGTAGATGATCCTCCACCATCAAGATTCAAACCCTGATGTACTCCCCACAATTTCATATAATCACCTAGTTCTTTGTAAGACATTCCAACGCTTAGTCCAGGCTGTCTTCCGTCAACAACAAACATATAAAATTGGGTTGAATCTTCGTTGAATCCAACAGACGTGCGAGGATGACGGTCACCATTATCAGGATTTGCAGTTCCATCTTTTACGAGCCATGTATTTCCACCTATAAGTTGCTCAAGTTTTGGTAATGCAGGATTCAAGTTTAAGACAATTTTTATTGTATCATCTTTAAATAGATTGTTGACTAAAAATGCGCTTGATATTCCGTGACCGGAAAGTACAGCTTTGTTTGTCCCGATAGAGATATTGCCGACACCTGACACTACTGTATCAATAATACACCTGATTGTGTCGTTAACGAGCCAGTTATCTATTGGGATAACTCGAACTTCAGTTCCAAATTGATTGGTTGAAGTAGTTGTGCCCATGAAGGAATTGTAGATAATCAATTCGTCTGTATTACGAATTTTATTTACACCGGAAATAATTTTTATACTGTCGCTTGTTATTACAGAACCTGAAAAGCTCTGTAATCCAATCATTGGATTTTTATTAACATCTAAAGCAACGTTTAACCAATCACTTGTAACTTTCAGCAGTTCACCGTTTGCAATCTGTGTTCCTACCTGCTCACCAGTACTCGTATTATAAAAATCACCGTTGATTGCGGCCACAACTCTGTGTTCCTCATAATTGTTTCGAGCTGCCATTGAAGATGTCTTTTCAAAAGCAGTTAGTTTATCACCAGATTTGACTGATTGAAGTTTTAACCAAGAGTTTTGAATATCAATCTTTATAACATTAATATTCCAGGGACCTGAATCAATTACTTGATGATATTGAATCACGCCTGGTCCAACACGGACACTGTCTAGTGAACCGGCATAAATAAGTGCTGTAAAAAGAAAAATTGTAAGAAGAAAATCCTGATTTTCATAGTAACTCCACAATATTTAGAATAAAAAACAGAGAGGTATTAATAAAAATAATAAATTGATTTGTTTTATTAAGGGATATGAGAAAAAAGATAAAAATATTTCCCAGCAGGATATATAAACAACTAAATATTCTTATGATTAATGATTGGCGTAGTTAATTGGCAAGTGTAATTAATTATCAAGTATATTCAATTAACAACAAATCCTGATGTGGGAAACATCATAAAAAAGAAATAAAAATTAAGTTCAAAGCCATTCTTAAAGTCAGGTACCGGTTAATGTACTTGCCCTTGTCAATTATCAGATTAACTGCAAACTCATTCTCAGGTAAATCCGATTTCCTATATAGAATTGAGTTTGTATTTTTTTATCATAAATAAAACTGACTTATAGGAAAAAAACTCTTTAAACGACGCATCAAAAGCATCTCTAAAAGAGTTGCCAAATATTAATAATGACTGATACAAAATCGTTGAACATTTAATTATTTAATTTTAGTTTTAGTCTGTAATTATGTATAACACTTTAGTACAAATATTTTACTAAAGAGGGAACCAATCCAAAACTGGAAAAACTAAATAAAAAAAATAGGGAGTTTACGAGAAGTTTTATTTTGAAATTGATTCCTAATATGCACAGAGGTTAAAATGTGGTATTAGTATTCACTTTATCTTAATATGTTACAAAAAGAAAAAATAAATCTTTTATTAATATTATTTTTAAAAATTAGTGAAAAAATCTAAAATGATATTAGAATTAATTAAATCTGGAATGGCCAATAATCAAGTGAATACCATTCATTATAAGTATTAGTTATGCGTAATAATGAGGAAGAACTAAAATGAGTAGAACCATATTAGATATTTCCGAAATCAAAATACAATCCATAGAAAAATTATTCGAGAAATTCTCCTCGACTGAAAAAGGAATTTCAAATTCAGCAGCAACTAATCTTATCAAAGATTATGGATACAATGAAATTTCAGAAAAAAAAGTAAATCCTGTTGTTAAGTTTTTGAGTTACTTCTGGGGTCCAATTCCCTGGATGATTGAAGTTGCTGCAATTTTATCCGCAATTATAAATCACTGGGAAGACTTTTGGGTAATTTTTGCCTTGCTCTTCTTAAATGCAATAGTTGGGTTTTGGCAGGAATACAAGGCAGATGATGCGATAAGTTTATTAAAGAAAAAACTTGCACTTAACGCAAAAGTATTTCGTGATGGAAAGTGGAGCGAAATGTTAGCAAGAGAGCTTGTGCCCGGAGATGTTGTACGAGTTCGATTAGGTGATATTATTCCAGCAGATTTAAAACTCTTTTCCGGTGATTATCTTTCAATAGATGAATCTGCTTTAACAGGCGAATCACTTCCCGTCGAAAAACACAAATCAGATTTAGCCTATTCAGGTTCTGTAATCCGCCAGGGTGAAATGAACGGTTTAGTTGTAGCAACGGGTTTAAATACTTTCTTCGGCAAAACAGCGAAACTTGTTGCAGAAGCCAGGACAATCAGCCACTTTCAAAAAGCAGTAATTAAGATTGGTAACTACCTTATTGTTCTTGCTGCTTTTATGGTCGCTATTATTTTTATGGTATCATTCTACAGGCACGAGAGTTTTTTTGCGACACTTCAGTTTGCATTAGTTCTAACAATTGCCGCTATCCCTGTTGCGTTACCTGCAGTTTTATCTGTAACTATGGCTGTCGGTGCATCAGTACTAGCAAAAAAGAAAGCTATTGTAAGTAAGCTGGTTGCAATCGAAGAAATGGCCGGAATGGATATTCTATGTTCAGATAAAACAGGGACGATAACAAAAAACGAATTGACTCTTGCAGATGTCAAAGCATTCGAGGGTTTTACGTCTGATGATGTCCTAGTTTACGCATCGCTTGCTTCGCGGGAAGAAGATAAAGATCCGATTGATACCGCAATAATTGAAAAAGCTAAATCTATTAAAACGGTTTCAGAAAAACTAAGTTCTTATCAAGTCAAAGACTTTAAACCTTTTGATCCGGTTATAAAAAGAAGCGAAGTTACAATTACTGATAAGGATAATAAATCTTTTAAAATTACTAAAGGTGCTCCTCAAGTAATAACAGCATTAATGGAAGCTGCAGATAAAGAAAAAGCCACAGCCCTAATCAGTCAAAAGATTGATCAATTTGCTGCAAAAGGTTTTCGAACTCTTGGTACAGCGAGAACAAATGAGCAAGGTAAATGGCAATACGTTGGATTGATTCCACTTTTCGATCCGCCTAGAGAAGATTCTGCTGCAACAATTAAAACTGCGCAGGGGATGGGTGTTGATGTTAAGATGATAACAGGTGATCATACCGCTATCGCAAAACAAATTGCTCAAAAGGTTAATCTTAAGAATAATATACTGGAAGCTGCAGCATTTTTAGATAAGCCCGATAAAGAAGCAGGCGCAATTGTAGAAAAAGCCGAAGGCTTTGCTCAGGTTTTTCCGGAACACAAATATAGAATAGTTGAACTACTTCAGGAGAGAAAACATATTGTTGGCATGACTGGCGACGGAGTTAACGATTCTCCGGCTTTAAAAAAAGCTGATGTAGGAATTGCAGTAGCCGGTGCTACTGATGCCGCAAAATCAGCAGCAGATATCGTTCTTACATTGCCGGGGCTTTCAGTAATTATTGATGCGTTAAAAGAAAGTCGTAAAATTTTTCAACGAATGAATAGTTATGCTATATACAGAATTGCTGAAACTATCCGCGTACTCTTATTTATAACTCTTGCAATAATTGTATTTAATTTTTATCCTGTTACTGCAATAATGATAGTTTTGCTTGCCTTGTTTAATGATGCTCCTATTATGGCAATTGCATACGATAATGTGAAATATTCTCAGGAGCCAGAACGATGGGATATGAGAGTTGTCTTGAGTATGGCTACATTCTTAGGATTAATAGGTGTAATAAGTTCCTTTGGAATATTCTACATCGGGCAAGAAGTTCTTCATTTATCAAAAGAAGCAGTGCAGTCTTTTATATTTTTAAAATTAGCTGTTGCAGGTCACTTAACAATTTTTTTAACAAGAACTCGTGGCCCATTCTGGTCAATTAAGCCAAGCGCAGTTCTATTTTGGTCTGCAGTTATAACTAAATTACTTGCAACCTTTGTTGCAGTTTATGGCTGGTTTATCACGCCAATTTCTTGGAATTTAGCTTTACTGGTTTGGGGATACGCAATAACAGCATTTTTAATAACTGACTTTTTGAAAGTTAGAATTTATAAATTATTAGATCATAAGGATATAAAATTTTACAAATAGATATAATTAAGGGATAAAAAATGGAAAGCAAAAATAAGAAATATAAAGATTCTGAACTGCATGAATTGATTATTAAACTTGGTAGCGATAATGGAATCGAACGAGAAAAAGCAAGAAAAGCATTAGTTAAAATAGGTAGAGGATCTATAGACTTTTTAATGGAATTACTATCTCACCCTAAACACATTTATCGTTGGGAAGCAATAAAAACCCTTGAAGAAATCGGGGATCCTGTCTCTATACCTTTATTAATTCAAGCATTAGAGGATGATAAAGGCGATGTTCGCTGGATAGCAGCAAAAGGACTTATTAAATTAGGGTCACTTTCTATTAGGCCACTTCTTAAAATGCTTGAACAAGAATCTGATTCCGTTCTGCTTTTAGAAGGGGCACACCATGTCTTTTTTGATCTTAGAGAAAATAAAGAGCTTCCAAAAGGATTTCCAATTGATAAATTATTAGCATCACTCAGAACCCCAGATTGGGTAGATAGTGTTAAACCTTTGGCTTATGAAATATTGAATGGTCTTAAATCCTAAAGAAATGTTCTTTCATCAACAGATAACATAATCAGGCTTAATTGATAAGATATAAAAAACTTATATAAGTATTGTATTGGAATCAAAGAATAAAAAGATAGGGCTCTGGCAAGCTGTTGCGATGGCGGTGGGAACGATGATTGGAGCAAGTATATTCTCAATTTTTGGTGTAGGTGCAAAAATTGCAGGTCAAAATTTGCCTGAGGCTTTTATTCTTTCAGGAATATTTGCTTTGTTAGTCGCTTATTCTTATGCAAAACTTGGCGGCAAAATAATATCCAATGCAGGCCCAATAGCTTTTATACTTCAAGGAATTGGAGACAATATTGTTACCGGAGCATTAGCTATATTAATGTGGTTGAGTTATGTTGTTTCAATCTCTTTGTTCGCAAAAGGATTTGCAGGTTATTTCCTTCCCTTGCTAAGCATTAGTGTTTCGCATTTATCTCTGGGCATAACAGAAGTGTTATTAATAGCTTTTTTTACAGCTATTAATTCACTGGGGAGTAAGGCTGTGGGTAGATTAGAATTTTATATTGTACTAATAAAGCTTTCCATTTTAGGAGTGTTTATTTTGTTAGGATTTCTACAAATAAACCACGATTATATTGTTCCCTCTCTTAGTGCAGATGGTTTGAATGGCACACTCTCTGCAGCAGTTGTCTTTTTTCTCTCTTATATGGGTTTTGGACTTGTAACAAATGCATCGGAAAATATGACAAATCCAAAAAAGAACGTGCCTCTTGCAATTTTTATAAGCATTGCAGTTGTTATGTTTGTTTATGTTGCCGTTTCATTCGTTGCTATAGGAAATCTTTCAATTGCTGAACTTATAAAGGCACAGGATAATGCACTTGCAGTTGCTGCAAAACCTTTTCTCGGAAGTTTTGGATTTATACTAATTTCAATTGGAGCACTCTTTTCAATATCATCTGCTTTAAACGCTACACTTTATGGTGGAGCAAATATCGCCTATTCTCTTGCTAAGGATGGTGAACTACAATCTGGTTCAAATGTACAGAAGGTTTATACATCACCGCTGCATTGGGATTGTTCTTTGCACTCACCTTTGATATTGGTGCAATAGCGACAATAACAAGTGCAATTTTTACTATTATATATATTTTTGTTTTAATTTCTCATTATCGCCTTGCAGATAATTATGGTGGTAATAAAGGTTTTATCCTGCTAAATGTTATAATTCTCTTAATTGTTTTTTTAGTGCTAGTATATTATCAGTGGCAAACACAACGGAGTGCTTTTTATGGTACGATAATAACTTTATTGGCTGCGTTAATTTTAGAATATGTCTATCGCTACCTTAAAAAACGAAAATTTGTTGGATGAACTTTATTAATCTTTATAAAGATATTTCAATAAACCCATATTAAGTGACTCAACGCCGACCACCAAATTTTCAAGCGAATAGATTCAAGTAATTTAATAAACTTGCTGAGTCCCCTTGGGTCGTCTGATACCGTAACTACAAAAAAAATGTTTTTCTTGTTTATATATAATAGCACAATATCTGATCAACTTAGCTGTTGAATAGAATTTTTCGTAATTGGTAATCTATTTCTATAATCAAATAAATACAGATTACAGAGTGAGGATTGAATCAACTTTTCTGATTTTATTCTTAATGATAGGTTCGTAAAAGGTAAGAAAATGGATTAAAATTGCTTTTTAGAACGTGCGGTTGCAGAATAATAAAAATATGTCCGTAACTCCTTATAATATAAGGACTTAGCGGAGAGTCAGGGACTTGATTCAAATTAAAAATTGTTTAAAAATAAAGTAAAATTAAAGCATTTTCACACTAGTCTCCAAAATGTCTCCAATTATTTAAAAAAAAGTGAATTAAAACCCCTGCCAACTTTCATTGATAGGGCATCTCCATTTAACTTTTTAATAACTCTGGATATTCCCGGAATTTATTTTAGAATCCCGTCCTCTGGAAATCCTGATAGCTGTGAAGCTGCAACACCAAGTGCAATTATGCTCAATATTCCGGCTGTCAATAACGCTGTTGTGAGTATATTTAATTTTTCTATTTCAACACTTTCTATTTCATTATATTTTATTTCTGTGCACTTATCAACCAACTTGTAATAATTTTCCAACTGAACCCGTTCCTTTGTTTTAATACTAATTGAACTATCACTTGCCACCTAGTCCATTGGATTAAACTCACTCGATTTTCTGTATATCATTATTTCATTTTGATTGGTTTTTATAATTATATCGTTTGAACCTTTAAAGCTTTTTAACTGTTCAGAGGTAATTACGCGCATAGAATAACAACCATATAATTGTATTAAAACACAGGGTATCAAAATCGCAGAAATATATTTTTTCATTTTGCACCTCAATATTTCATATTTTATTACAATCCACTTGGTAGTAAACTATTTCTTTTAATAATGGTTTTAGTTTCAGAGTCTAAAGCATCATATCCTTCAGGGACTTGAATTGTCTTTCCAACCAAATATCCAGCTACACTACCTATGGTAGCTCCCAAAAAGGCTGTGCCTATCTCACTAAAATCCAATTCACCAGGTTTCGGTTCTGGCGCTAATGCACCTCCTATAAACCAACCACCGACTGCACCAATAATTGAAAATAAAAGACTGAATGTAGTACTGCTTCTATATATTTTCATCTTTTCAATTTTTGAATAATTTAATAATGAGATATAATCATCCTGCCTCTTATTATCATTTACTTTGGCAAATCCATCATCAATTAATTTAATCTGCTCATCATTGAATGAATAAACAGTTCCCTCATATTTCTCTTTGTTTTTAGTAATGAATTCCAATTCTTTAACTCTTCCCTCTTTAATATCTTTTAAAATAACCTCATTGATTTTATCTTTTAAAAATTGTGCAGAGCGTGTACTACCGATTAAACTGTCTTTTAATATGTTGTTTTCATAAAACTGAACATTGATGAATAATGAACTATCCGCATCTAAATAAAATGTCGCTTCGTTGAATGATGTCACTCCTGGGAATAAATTGAAATAAGACTCTTCAACACGATCAACCTTTTCACCAATGAATGGGCTTAAAACAAATGGTTTTAATTGTTCCTGAGAGAATAGAATATTTTCTGATGCGAAGAGTATTATTAAAAAAGTAACTAAAAGTGTTTTCATATTAGACCTCTTTGAAAATCTCAACAGAATTATAATTGATATATTAAATAGAGTTCTCATAAAATTGTAAAAAAATTAAAAGTTCAATAAGGTAATAGAGTCTTCTAATTCCCACCATAAGATTATCTTTGTTAAAAAAATAACTTTTATTCTTTACTTGATCATTTCGTTTGAAATTATTGCTGCCAATGCATACCTCCTGAGCCGCCAAATCCAGCCAATGCTATTAGAAATAATAAAGCAGAAATACTAACAAGTGTAATCCCTGTAAATAATAATGTGTCTCCCAAATTAAATTCCTCAACCTCCACATTACTTATTTCCCCATAACTGATATTTTGCGTTTCCACTTTAATTTACCATCCTTCAACCTGATTATAGTATTCTATAGCATGATATGTTTTCAAATTTATAGTCTCTGCTTCTTTATTTAGTAACCATTCATTTGAATAGTAAACCCCTGGATTTTTAAGCACTTTAGATTTATCAATATCCTGCACTAAATTATATTCTGATGAATCTTTCGTGGTTATTTTTAGTTCCTCCCGATTTTCCATTTCCTCCAATGTAATGTCTCTAAGCGAATAACAACCACACAGCTGCAACAAAAGGCAAGGTATTAATACTGCAGAAATATATCTTTTCATTTAGCACCTCTTAAATCGACTGGTTTTAATTTAATGTAATTTAAAGGCAGAGTTGTCATAAAATTGTAAAAAATGGATTACAATTGATTTGTAATTGGCAATAAAAAACCCCTACCAACTTTTATTGATAGGGGCTTGATAAAAAGGTTAAAGATAGTTTTACTTCAGCAATATCATCTTCTTAGTCTGCACAAAATCTCCTGCCTGAAACCTGTAGAAGTAAACTCCACTTGGTAGATTAGCTGCATTCCACGTTAATTCATGAACACCAACAGGTTTTTCTTCGTTAACTAATGTTTCAATTTCGGTTCCAAGCACATCGTAAACTTTTAGTGAAACTATACTTGGTTGTGTAATACTGTAACTTAATTTGGTTGATGGATTAAATGGATTGGGATAGTTTTGCGAGAGTGAATACTCAATTGGTAATATTTCTTTCTCACCGGCAATATCTGTAGTAAAAAGATTATAATAGCACTTGTGTATTGTAGAAGCATAATTTTTTAATTTGGTTATACTATTAATATTATTTATACCTCTTTTCATTAATATAGCTATTACAACTTCTTGTGTGTCGGCAGGCTCCATTGTGAATGGACCCGAACTTATCATACTCCTTCTATCTCCCGGAATAGGACCACCAGGCCAGCCGACGCCTTCGTACCACCCAGTGCCATTTACCGGGTCACCAGCTAATGGAAAAATTGTTTCATTACCTGTGTTTGGATCAAGATATGGATCACCATTCCATAGCTTTCCTTTCATATAATTATAGAATTGTAATGTTCCATCATATACACCCAAATCCGGATCGGAATAAAATGGATCCCCATTTATGTAAAACGAAAATGTAGTCATCGGTAAATTGTGATAACCTTTGCGCCATTCATTATTAAAGTATGCACTATCTTGTGACGTACCAGAAACCATAGGTCCCTGTAATAATAGATGCCCTACAGCCGGAGGATTTGAACCATAAAACCCCACATCATCATTATCTCCGTTGTAAGTGTAACCCAGATTAAGGATTGTATCACAACCTGAATAATCATCACTGGCATCACCAAGATCATCATCCATCCAATAAACAAGGTACATACTATCTATTGTGTTGCTGCTTTTATTTATAATTCGATATTTTTTGAAAACAGCATCTGCTAGAACATTTGCCTGATCGAAAGCATAAATTGTGGTCTGAAACTCTAAACCCATAGGGGTACTGCCGTAAGTAAATGTTGTACGAGAAGGGTCCTTATCATTTGAAACATACCATAATGTTTCGTGACCTACATATTCTGGTATGTCAACGCCTGGTGTATAAACCCGGTTGCCATCAACATCTATGTATGGTGCACCATCTTCCATAGGCCATTCATTATAATCTAATTCATACTGATCTCGACTGGGGCCAGGGGGAAGATTTTCCCATCCGTATAGTATTTTGTAGACTCTGTATTTACTTAGCGTCGGGTCATCGGCAATTCCATTTTGTAATATTTTACCTGCTTGTAAACCATATCTGTATGTACTGCCATTTACATTAGTTTGACCATTGAATATCCCACCCCAAACTAAGCCATCAGCAAAAACTGAAGTTATCGAACCTTGGTTGCCACCGGGCCAATAAAACCCGCTTCCATCGGTCGTTGGGTTATGCGAGCCCATACCATTATTGCCTAACCACATCTTTACTTCATTTACAGAAATATAATTGTTATTGTCATTAGTCAGAATTCCATCTGCGCCAGTATTGATTTGACCAAGGAGAGACATCCCACATATAAAAACAAACAAAAAGCACACAACGATAGATTTCATAACACCTCCTAATAATTAAGATAGCTGATTATTTAATTAACAACATCTTTTTTGTCTCATCAAAACCTTGTCCCGAGGTTGTCGAAGGAGAAGCCGCCCTCAATTGATAGAAATAAACTCCGCTTGGAAGATTAGCTGCATTCCAGTTTAACTCATAAGTGCCAACTGATTTTTCTCTGGTTAACACATATCCTTTAATCTTAAAAGGTCTTAAAAAATTGATTATTACTAATCATTAATGCAGGTAGTCCAACTATAATTACGGTCCATATGATTGTGCTTAGTGCATCGAAGCTATCAAATCTAAGTGATTTGATGTCTCCGAGATAAATACTACCTGTAAAGTCTTAATAATCTTTTTTCTTAAGCTTATTATTTACAAATCTTCCATTGCCATAAATGGAATCTTCTTTGACTAAGTAATAGCCCTCATTAAATTTATAGGTGTGTTGATTTTTTGTTATAACCAGTAAATCTACATAGTTGTCTGCCTTAATGAACTCATCTTTTGTTATCTCCTGGTATGAATAGCATCCAAAGAATTGCAATAAAAAACAAGGGATTAAAATTGCTGAAATATATCTTTTCATTTTACACCTCTCTAATAATCTTACTATTAATTTCAGGTTTTATTTAATTAAACTAAAATTTTTATTTATTGTCATTTCTAAAAGGCCCGCTGTTATTGACCAGGATTAACAAACCACCAACCACAACAAAAGCAAGTAATATCGCTATCCCAGCATTTCCTACATTATAACCATCTATATACACACTTTTAATTTCTGAGGAGGGTATTTTTAATGTATCAAGAACAACATTCCGATTATTATGATCTTTCGGAATTGAAGTTTCGGACAAGATGATAAGGGTATCCTGAGTAACTTCCCACATAACATAATTATTTTTTACCGAATCAGCTGTAAGCTTGAATGCTTTATTTTTATTTGTTAGAACTATTGGATTTTTAACGTTTTGCATAGAAAAAAATTCCTTATAAGTTATTTCTTTCTGTGAATAACACCCAAATAGTTGCATCAAAAAGCAAGGGATTAAAATTGCTGAAATATATTTTTTCATTTTACAGTCCCTTTAAATATCTGAAGGTAACATAATCACTACAATAATCGGAGTTGTCATAAAAATGTCAAAAAATATTTTACACTGACAAGTAATAAAAATCCCCGCCAACTTTCATTGATAGGGATTTTATAAATAATTGGATAGAGTTTTACTTCAACAAAATCATCTTCCTTGTCTGAACAAAATCTCCTGCTTGTAATCTATAGAAATAAATTCCGCTTGGAAGATTAGCTGCATTCCAGTTTAACTCATAAGTGCCAACTGATTTTTCTTCATTAACAAGAGTTGCTAATTCTTCTCCAATTGTATTAAATATTTTTAGCGTTACTTGAGAAAATTTTGGAATTGAATATTTTATAACTGATGAACTATTAAACGGATTTGGATAATTTTGATCCAGTACAAAACAAATTGAACTTTGATTGTGGTCATCTATGACCGCAGGTCCGGAATCTAAAGAAATATCATCGATATAAAACAACGTGCCTGCAGTGGGACTTTCATTAAAACTGCTGATGAAGCTAAAATGTATTGTATCTGGGTTTGCACTTGAGGAATATGATATGGGAACCTCTGCCACCGTGTAAGTGGGCGTATTGGAAGATATGTATAGGCTTCCTGTCCCGACGATCGTTGAATAAGCCCCGTTCCACTTTGAAAGGGTCACTTCAGCCATAGCGGAGTCATTACCTGCGCGTTCAAATTTGTACCAGAAATTCATTTTTGTTGGTCGGCTACTTAAAGGCCATCCTAAAAAATAGTTGGTTGTTCCTATGGTCCGGAAACTGCCATAGCTTAATAAGCCGGCGAAATTAGTTGTCGCTAATCCTGCTATAGTCCTTAGTAATGCAGCGAATTGTCCGGTATGCGCATCGTTGGTTCTTTCTGTTGTTGCAGTTCCAAGAAATAATACTTGGTCAAATGTGTAAAACGAATCCGGCACCTGATATCCTTGAAAAGTTTGCCAATTTTCAAAACTGGCATTACTTATCTGTTGGCAGAAAGCAGTTTGGATTGCTGAAGCAAGTAACAAGAGAAGCAAAAGATAACTTTTCATTTTCATTCTCCGTTAAATTATTATTTGCAATATAACCTAATCTAAATTTTGACTTGTCATAAAATTGTCAAAAGTGACTTTAGTGCTCGCAAGCAATAAAAACTCATTTAAAAACAGGAATTACTGGGAGCGAATGGTAGTTCTGTCAGGATGCAATCCCTGATATATCTGGGCAAGTCGGGACAATGTAGAAAATATGTGATATATTATTAATTATTTAAAGAGAAACACTAGCCGTCACTACCGCATAAGCAATTAACGCTCCAAATAAAGTCAAACCTATTACTCCAGCTACTATTAAAACGGTTCTATTCTCTGGACCATTATATTCACTAACACTGATTTTGCTAATTACATCATTTGAGAGTACTACTTTATCGACTTTTATCTTATTTCCATTTCCATCTTTTTGATCACTTAATTCGATACTGTTTTTTGACAGAATTAGACTATCATCTATCCAATAAAAATCAGAACAATATATTGTGGTTGAATCTTTTTCAATCTTATCAATAGTAACATTCTTTTTTATAATAAATTCTCTTCCATCATTTGTAGTAATCATTATTGGATCATACGAATAATTTGGTCGTAATTCTTCTTTACTCAAATATTTATTTGAATAACAACCAAACAATTGCAATAACAAGCAAGGAATTAAAATTGCTGAAAGATATCTTTTCATTTTACAGTCCTTAAGAATTTCTACTTATAAGATAATAAACGGTGAAAAAGGAGTTGTCATAAAATTGTCAAAATTTATTTGGTATTTAGTAAAAATAAACCCCTGCCAACTAACATTGATAGGGGCTTACTTTAATTATTCTACCTTTACTTCAACAAAATCATTTTTCTTGTTTGAACAAAACTTTCAGCTTGCAATCTGTAGAAATATACACCGCTTGGAAGATTAGCTGCATTCCAGTTTAACTCATAAGTACCGATAGGTTTTTCTTCATCGACCAAAATTTCTATCTCCGACCCTAAAACGTTAAATATCTTTAACGATACTTGAGATGATTTTGGAATTGAATATTTTATCGCGCAATTACTATTAAACGGATTCGGATAGTTCTGTGATAAGGAATATTCCTTGAGTACTAGTTCTTCATCTTCATCAACGCTTGTAATTATTTTAGACAGAATCCAGTCGTCTTTGTCTAAAAGTACATCATTTGGTTCTTCTGCGACAGTGAATTGAAATGTGTTCTGTTGCTGATTTACATTAACAATGAATGTAGTATCACTCGTTGCTGTTCGAACTGTAATATCAACGGGCATTTGAAATATTGGCCCACTTTGATTGATGGTAACATCGACATCATAATTGTTCTCAGCATTCTTGCTCGATGTATATGAATATGTATAGGTCGGATATCCAGACTCATAAATCCATTGGTGAAAAAATTCACTAAGATCAACACCAGAAACTTGTTCTGCAATATTTTGAAAATCTTCTGTTGTTACTAATCTATTTTCATACGCTGGTTCTGTTGCATAAGATTCTAAAACATTAAAAATGTGGTATCACCCAATATATGCCGCAACATATGAAGCACCCACGATCCTTTTAGATATATTAAATCTACATCATAATTTTGGGTCGCTGGATCTTCCCAATAAATTGAGCCACTACCAAAATATTTTTGTTGCTGCATAAAATTATCATAGTAAGCTTCACCATATTTATATTCTCCCCATAATGCTGCACTATAATCGGCGAAACCTTCCGATAGCCAATCATGCCGAACATCATTATTATTTCTATACCACCACCACTGGTGAGATAACTCGTGCGAGACAAAGATTTCCATTTGAGAGTGACCATAGTAAAAAACAGCCATAGACTGAGCTGCCATCGATAAATTATAAAAATTCCATAACGCACAGCCATATTTTTCATTTATATATGGATAGAGTCCAAATGAATCAGAAAAGAATTTTAACATCTCTTTAGCTTTTGAAAAATAAGGAGAAATACTGGGATACCGGTCTTCGAAATAATAGAATTTGATTTGCATCGAATCTGAATCAGAGTATTTAAACCAATCTGAATATTCTAGATAGGGATAAATAAAAAGAGATACCGCCATAGGCAATATCGCATACCTCTCTTGCCATTGATAGATTTTATTTTGTCCGGAGTCAATCACATTAACTAACTTACCGTTTGATAAGACGATAAGATTTGCCGGTACACTAATGTTGATATCCATTGAATCAGCTTTATCATAAGGATAACCTTCAAATGGAAAAACAGGGAAATCTTTGCAGGGCCACCAATATCGGGCTGAAGTAACAGTGCTATAAATCATGGGCTTTGAATTATAGCTGCCAAAAACAAAGGGCGTTCCAATAAATCCGCCTGTAGATGCTGGTGTACCTGAATAATTTATTTTTATCTCAAATATCTCTTCTGAATAGTATGTCTGAGATAAGTCGATGGTAATTAAGTTTTGTGAATGAGTATAAGTAAGGAGGGAAGAATTTTGAGTTATTGAATCCACATTCATATTATTCATCAGATCTAGATCAATTAGTGTCAAACTATCGGATACTACCTCGGCACGGACCAAAACGCTCCCAGTAATAATATGAGTTGTGGGATTGATGTCTAGATCAATAGAATAGTATTTGACATCATAACCTTCTTTGTTCGCTGTTAGAAAAACTGGTTCAACCAAAGATTGCTTTATCAAAGCTTCTTTTTGTTTAGCAGCAGTTTCGCGATATCCTTTTATATCCTTAAACTCTTCAGATAATAATTCCCCTTGAGCGTAAATATTTAAAACAGGCAAGAAGGAAATTGCGATAATAGAAATAATTTTTTTCATTGCAAGTCTCCATAAAAATAATTAAAACAAAAGTCTCCCTTAGTGAGAGGCTTAACTAATTTTTTACTTCAGTAAAATCATTTTACGCGTCTGCGTAAAACTACTTGTTTGTATTCTGTAAAAATAAACTCCACTTGGCAGGTTAGCAGCATTCCAGTTTAACTCATAAGTGCCGGCAGGTTTTTCTTCGTTAACTAATGCTTCTATTTCGTTACCGAGAACATCAAATACTTTAATTACTACTTGAAAAGATTGTGGAATAGAGTATTTTATTTGTGTACTCGGGTTGAAAGGATTGGGAAAATTATTACTCAAGGAATATGTTGTTGGTATTTCATCAATCTTTTCTTCTTCAACAAAAGTTGCACCGCCGTTTGTTGTGTGGAGGATGGTGCCGTTTTTACCAACTACCCACCCATTATATTCATCAATGAATGAAATGCTGAGGAGAGGTTCAGGAATACCGCTTGACTGAGCTGCCCACGTATCACCCCCATTATTGGTGTGAAGTATTATCCCATATGGGGAGGATGTTCCATCAGATTCTCGGTAACTGCCTACTGCTGTTCCACTATAGTTATTTGCAAAATAAACGGCATTTAGTAGCCACGTTGTCCCGCTTATTTGTGGTGTCCATAATGCGCCACCATTTGTGGTATGGAGAATTATCCCACTATCACCAACCGCTGTACCGATATTAGCATCAATAAAGTGAACATCAAGAAGGTCATTTGTTGTACCGCTTAATTGTGTCGTCCATACTTCGCCACCATTTGTTGTTCGCAGAATGGTTCCACTTCTACCGACCACTGTTCCTGTATTCTCATCAGTGAAGAAGACGCCGCTGAGCCCAATGTTGGGATCACTCCATTGCGTTGTCCACGTAGTTGTTCCATCGTTGGTGTGGAGAATTCTTCCCCCGACCCAAGGTTCATACCCTTCCACTACAGTTCCAGTGTTCGCATCTGTGAAACAGACGTCGCTGAAAATACCTTCAGGCATTCCTTCAGATGTCCATAAAGCACCGCCATTTGTTGTACGAAATATACCAGGAGCTTCTGAGCCTGCGCCCACCGCGATCCCGATATTTGCGTCGGTAAAGCACACAGCACTTAGTAGGGGGACAGCCTCTGTCTGTGTCAACCAGGTTTTGCCACCATCAGTGGTTCGCACAATATGCCCCCATTGTATTCTCGACAATCCTGATGATCCCATTTTCCTAAACCAAATATGCTCACCTACGACAGCGGTACCGTTGTTTGCATCTGAAAATGATACTCCTCGCATAAAACCGGTGTTTTCACTGGATCGTCTAATCCAATTTATTCCTCCGTCTGTGGTTTTTAGTATGGTACCGGTCGAGCCAACAGCTATACCGTTATTCAAGTCGTAAAAGGAAACACCACTCAGCATAGTTCGTGATAAAGGTGCTATTTGTGAAGTCCAGGTTGTTCCTCCGTTTGTGGTTCTTAGGATTCCACCGCCATCACTAATAACCGAACCGTTGTTCAAGTCAGTAAAAGACACATCAAACAGCGCATTTGTTATTCCATTTGTTTGTGAAGTCCAGGCTGTTCCTCCGTTTGTGGTTCTGCAAATTATACCACCTCCACCCATAATATTATAACCAACTACCACCCCGTTAATTGTATCGGGAAAAGAGACTGCATACAATTCTGCTGCCGTTCCGCTTGTTTGTGAAGTCCAAGTTGTTCCTCCGTTTGTGGTTTTCAGAATTGTACCGCTCCCGCCCACCGCTATGCCGTTAATTGCATCCGTAAAGGAGACATCAAATAAAGTGTTTGTTGTTCCGCTTGTTTGTGGGGTCCAGGTTGTTCCTCCGTTTGTGGTTTTCAGAATTGTACCGATATAGCCAACAGCTATACCGTTATTCAAGTCGGGAAAGGAGACACCCAACAGCCCATTTGTAATTCCGCTTGTTTGTGGAGTCCAGGTTATTCCTCCGTCTGTAGTATGAAGTATTATATTACCAATATAGGTCTGCAGGCTATCCACCCAATTTCCACCTACCACCCAACCATTCTGTGTATCGGTAAAGGACACAGCTCTGAGATTATAAGTCGTTCCGCTCATCTGGTTGGTAAACGTTACACCTCCATCTGTAGTATGAATTATTGTTCCGTAGTCTCCCACCATCGTACCTGTGTTAGAGTCTGTAAAGGTAACAGAGTTGAGATTATTGCCAGTCGGTAGTGGATTCTGTTGATACCACTGTGCAAAACAAATTTGTGTTACAAGAAAAAAGGAAAACATAATTTTAAGAAAGGTTTTCATAAAGCCTCCACTGTAATAAATAAAAAACATTATTTAGCAGCAGTCTGCTTCGTGTGAGTATTCTTGGTGTTATCTCGGTAAGTGTCTGTAACTAACTCTATACTCTTTCTCGCACGGAGTAGAGAAAATTTACTGCTTATAATTAGCTATTAATTTTTATCAAAGTCAAAAACTTTCGATTCCCAGTTACCAATGATTGCTGAATGTGAACAAAAAAAAATTTCTGCCAATTTTCATCAACAGGAGAGAATTAAAAAATTATCTTAATAGAATCATCTTCCTTGTCTGTGTAAAATCTCCAGCTTTAAGTTGATAAAAATATACTCCACTTGGAATATTCTCTGCATTCCAATTTACTTCATAAGTGCCAATGGGTTTTTCTCCATTAACTAAAGTTTCTATTTCTTCACCGATTGTATTAAATATTTTTAGTGAAACTTGAGAAGATTTTGGTATTGAGTATATTATTGCGCAAGTACTATTAAATGGATTAGGGAAATTTTGTTTAAGTGAAAAATCGCTTAGAGTAAGATTATTATCTTCTAATGCATTTGGCGATTCATACATAGAAAAAAGTCCACTATCTCCTACAGCAATTGCTAAATTAGGATTGCAGAATGAAATAGAATTGTATGACCCTCTTTGTGAAATAAAAGATTCATTCCAATTTATACCCCCATCATTGGAACTGAAGATAGTTGCCACATTAAAATCTCTGCCGTCTATTCTTACACGCATATGACCAGCAGCTACTAGTTGATAAATATCCTTGGAACAAACACTTTTTATATGGTAGTATGCAGGAACATTTATAATACTCCAACTCTGCCATCCATCAAAAGATAAAATTATTGTCCCATTTTCGCCAATAATTATTCCAATTCCATCTGGACAAAACTTGACTTCCTGCAAATTTGCAGATATACCAAATACTAATGGGACCCAGTTAATCCCATTATCATTTGAAATTAAAATTTTACCACTATCCCCGACAGTAATAATATTTTCTTCATCGAAATACGAAACCGAGTTTAATTTTCCCCTAACATCAAAACATTTCTCAGTCCAGCTTAGCCCAGCATCTGTAGTCAAATGTATTGATGGAAGATAATATGTTCTGCCATCTATTCGTACTTGTTTAGTGCCGACTAGAACACCATTTTCATTATCTTTAAAGGCTACATCTCTAAAATGAAACAATTCTGAGATTGAAATATCTTCCAACTGCATACTACTAAAATCGGTTCTGAAAATTTTTCCATAATCACCAACTATGTATCCAAATTCATTATCTATAATAATTAGGGAATTTAAATTTCCTGTATTTGGGATATAATTTGACTGCCAGGTGCATCCATTATCAGAGGATAAATAGATTGACCCGAGTTCACCTACTATGAATATATTTCCATCACTTGAATAGCACGCGTTTTTCAAGTTCAGATTAGTAAATGATTGATTCAAACACCACTGCGCAAAACAAATTTGCGTTACAAGAAAAAAGAAAAACGAGATTCTACAAATAGTTTTCATAATACCCTCCAAATAAAATAAATCTAAAACATATTATTTAGCAGCAGTCTGCTTCGGGAGAGTTGTCGATTTGTCATCTCAAGGCTATTACAGTTAAATGGCTCTAACTTAGCCCTCTCGGAGTAGAGAAAATTTACTGCTTGTAATTATCAATTAATTTTTATTAAAGTCAAAATGTTTCGATTCCCAGTTGCCAATGATTGCTGAATGTGTACAAATAAATATTCCTGCAAACTTTCAGTAGCACAACAAAAGATTAAACTAATCTTTATTGTTTTCATTCATCATAAATTTTTTAATACACCATCCCAATGCCCAGCCTTCATTCTCGTTACTGTAATATTCTGTACATTGTTTGGGATGATTTATTAAACCTTCAATTCTATTATTTGAAAGATTATCAAAAATATCATTAGTAACCTTTGCCAAAAATTCTGATGCAGTTTTATAATCCACATTGGGATCTTTTAAATAGACTTTGCAAAAGTGTTCTTGCATTTCTTTAGTATACGGCAGCCAACTTGATCCTCCATCCGTAGTTTGCAGCACCGAACAATAAATATCTGCAGACCATACTTTTTTATCTTTGTTGGATTTTGATGCGCCATTATTATCTTTAAAATATTCCCAAGTTTTACCAGAATCTTTAGTTATAAATATTTCATCAGTTGCAGAGATTGCTATTCCATTTTTTTGATCAGTAAAATAAATTGAGTAGATCTTGCTGCCTGAAATTGGTGCATTTTTCCAGTAGTCATTTCCTTGCGGTGCTACTGAGCAGGTTGATAAAATCAATATGAATATTACATTTAATATAACTTTCATATCACACCTCATATAATTTTAATTCGGGCGAGAATTTATCCCGCCCATAGAAATTAAATTTGCTTGTTACTTCAACAGAATCATCTTTCTGGTCTGCACAAAATCTCCTGCTTGCAATCTGTATAAATAGACTCCGCTTGCTAACGTGCCTGCGTTAAAATCAACTTTGTAATATCCTTTCTCCTGTTCTTTATTAACTAATACCTAATTAAAATTGAATTACATTATTAGTTCAATTGTAGCACATTACAATTTTGCTAACTCGTTATTAACCTTAGTCCACAATAAAGCTGATTGAAAAAAATTTTCTTTTGATTCCTTAATCTCATTAAACAATTCTTTTGCTTTTATTTTGTCTCCTGTTTGTAAATAAGCTTTTGCCAAATAATATTTATCCTCAAGATCGGGGTTCTTAAGGTTTCTAGTCATCTCAATAGACTTTGCATAATTTCCAGATTTATTTTCTAAAAATACTTTCAACCATTCCGGAGCTTCCCGTATATCGTTACGATTACTTTTTAATATATCTTGTTTAAATAGTTCTGCTTTTTCATTAGCTTTTAAAAGATCATCGTTAATTGCATAAGCATAAGCAAGATTGTTATTCATATATAAAAGAAGTCTATCTCTATCACGCTGAGAAAGTTTTTCGCTGGCAATTAATTTCCCCATTTCAAGATATTTTATTAATCCTTCATTAGGCTTACCAAATTCACAGAGAATTGCTGCCTCATAACCTAAGGTGTTAAGAAAATAATAGTTCTCATTTTCTCCCTTTGATAATCTTTCAAGATCTTTTATCTGTTTTAACGACTCTTCCGGTTTATTCTCATACAGATAAGATAAGGCAACACTTAAATAACCCGCATATTTTTCGTTAAATGATCCCGCTCTTTGAATAAATTTATTATACTCTTCTCTTGCTTGGCTATAATTATTCATAAATAAATATGAGTCGCCAATATTATACGAAGACCCCACCCAACTATTATCCAGCTCGATTGCCTTGCGATAATTTTGTTGAGATCCCTCATACCTTCCTAATCCAAAAAGAAACTCTCCGTAAGAGTCATATGGATTTGGTCTATCAGGTGCAATTCTGATGTTTTCTAAAAATTCTTTTTCAGCCATATCATATTTTTTGGTTCTTAAATAAGCATAACCTAAAAGATTGTGTGCTGGTGTGTAGTTGGGATTTAATTCCAATGCTGTCTTTAAGTATACGACTGCTGAATCGTATTCGCCTGTGTTTGCCATATGCCAGCCTTTATATAAATAAACTCTGGGATCTTTCGGAAACATTACAATTAGTTTGTCCAGATATTCATTACTTTTTTTCTGATCATTGTCCAAGTTTGATGATTTTGTCATATCAATTAATAGTTTTTCACCATCTGTAACATTTTCAGCGAGAAGCGAGGCTCTTTCAATATTCATAGAAAGCTTTGAAAGACTTCCACTAACTAATCCTTTGTACAGGTATGCTAGTGCAAAATTAGTATCAATTGCTATCGCATCATCTAAAAGTTTAAGGGATTTCTGAAATTCAATGTTTTCATAATAATCCCTTGCCTGAATAAATAGTTGCTTTGCCTCTTCGGATGAAGTTGTGATTGGCATTTCTTTTTCTTTTGTAGAACAAGCAGAGAAAAACAAAACAAAAATTACAGCTCTAAATAAACCGAGTAATAAAACTTGTTGTCGTTTCATAGTGGACCTCCTTGTGTAATAATTAAAAACAAAAACCTCCCTTAGTGAGAGGCTCGATAAATTTTTTATTTGAGTAGTATCATCTTCCTTGTCTGCAGAAAGCTTCCAGCTTGTATTCTGTAGAAATAAACACCGCTAGCTAACGTACCTGCATTAAAATCAACTTTATGAAATCCTTTTTCCTGTTCTTCATTAACAATTACAGCAACTTCTTCACCAATTGCATTTAGCAATATTAGTTTTGCATTTGTCTTTTCTCTTAAAACATAACCGATTGTTGTTATCGGGTTAAAAGGATTTGGAAAGTTTTGTTCAAGTGCATAATCATTAAGACTTCTTACGTCAACTTCAATTACATCTGAATATTCATAGGTGCCATTATAGTCAATCTGCTTTAGTCTGTAGTAATATTTTCCATCAACTAAATCTTTATCAATGTAAGAATATTCTTTTTTATTTGTTGTTGTCCCTTCACCTTTAACAAAACCAATAGTCGCAAAATCACTTTCAGCAACTTTTCTTTGTATTTCAAAACCATTGTTATTTAATTCAGTAGCTGTTGTCCATCTAAGAATTACTTTTTGATTTTCTGCTTGAGCAGTAAATGAGGTTAATTCAACCGGTAAAGGAATTGGTGGACCGATATATTTATCAATTCTAAGTGATGGATACTCAACACTCCAGCCAGTACTCGCAGAATGAAAGTCGGGTAAAAAGTTAGCTTTATTGTCTAATAAATTCCAGGAATTTCCACCATCAAGCGTATATGCAGTTCCATCATTCACATCTCCACAAACAACGTATCCTCCAGCTATTCCGGGTATATGGCTAAGAGAATTACCTGAAATTATGCCAACTGGCTTAGTGATATCAAACCAGGTACTACCACCATCAGTTGTTTTCTTTATTATAGCTTCTGTAGAGGATGAATGTGCAGCCGTTAAAATTCCTGTTGTTTCGCTTTCGAATGCTAATCCAAGCCAGTACTGACGGGTGGTTGCATTAGGCAATACTATCTCTTTTACACTCCAGGTTAAACCTCTGTCCGTTGATTTATAAATTCTTGGATTCCCAAGTGGTGAATTTGCTACAGTTGGAATCCAAATAGAATTACCAAAAGCAGACATTCCTGGAAAAGAAACAAATGCATTAATATTAGCAATCGGTATATTTGAATCAGGTACACGATTCCAATTTATACCATCGTCACTAGTCGTATATATTTCATAATAGAGTTCTCCTTGATTCTTTGGTTGACCTATCGCTACCCCATTATTATTGTCAAAGAAATGGATGTAGCAAACTTCCCAGTAAGAATTTAAGTATGCTGTTGAGTGTTTTTGCCAGGTCAAGCCACCATCAATCGTTTTGTATATCCCCGTTCCACCTGTAAATGAGACATTCCCCGTAACAACATAAGCTGTATTTATATCCTTAGCAAAAATACAATCACTTCTGGAATTTTCTGTACCGGGTATTGTTCCATATTTCCAGTTTATTCCTCCATTCGTAGTTCTTAAAAAACTACTAATATATGGTGCAGAAATATTATATCCAGCAGCCCAGCATATTTCATCACTTACAGTAGAGAATTTTACTGGCCAAATATTGCTTGGTTGATAAGTGTATTGTGGATGCCAGATATTTGGGATTAGCCCATCTATCTCATCAGCACCAATATCCGGCGAGGTAGTGCTTCTTACTTGTCCATCATAATCAGTATCTATTCCAGTTATTGCAACACCCCGACTTTCAATATTTGTTGCAATGGCGTTGTTCAAATGTAAATCAGGTAAATTAAAAAATGGCATCTGGTTTATACTCATCGGATCATTACCAGTCGTCTGCCAATCAGCCAAGGTTAAATAATCTGTGGTTTGAACTTTCACAAGACAATTATATTGACTCGGTGTATAATGAAGATCATTAAAGTCAGAAGTGATTGTTGATCCTGATCTTACGAAAATTGATGAAGCGCAGTAAGGTGATTCATCTCTTATGTTAACAAGGATATTGTTTTTGATTGATACGTTGGCACTTATATAATCCACAAGTAGTGCAGCTGAGCCTGATGGTGTTGCTCCCTTTCCACTAAGATAAACTGAATTAAAATATATTTTTGGATTATTCTGATACCATAGCTGAATACCTCCAATTCTTGCCCCGGGATAAGTAGAATTGCACTGGATATCATATACAATGTTATTATAGATTTGATTATCATTCCCAATTTCACCGGTAGACCCAGATAAACTAATTCCGTCTGTACCCATATTACTGGATCCTCTAATGTTATATACAAGATTGTTTCTTATAACACATTCATTAGAACAATAGACATTAATACCAGGATTTGTGTAGTCATTATAATAGCGAACGTTCTGAACCACATTGTTTTCGATTATTGTACCCTTTGAGTATTCTGCTTGTATTCCCCAGGCGATTAAGCTATCGCTTGGCGAGCCCACTTGGTTATTTTTAATAATATTGTCTAGTGGCCTTACAGGAGTTATGTTATCTAGATTTCCTGTTACTATTATTCCAATACCAGCTGATTTGATTAAGTTATTCTGGATAATATTATGATCGGGCGTTTTACCTGACGGGGGATCATAAACCCATAAATCAATTCCCCATCCTTCAATATAGTCCTCCACAATTACCGTTATATTCTGAATTATGTTATAATCACAATCATCTTCAAAATCTATCGCAGCAGGAACTACGTTGCTATTCAGAATAGACCTAACGGTCATAGTGGTATTACCTGTTAAGCTAATTCCATCAAGCGTTAGATGGCTTACACTTGAAAAGAAGAATACATCAAATCCATTACTCTGAATAGTTACATTTTTATTTGCTGCAGGCCTTATTAGAATGCGGTTAGTTTCACTAGCACCCGCAATCGGACCACTTAACAAAAAGTAGCTTTCATCCTGTGCCTGATAAAGGCCGTCGATGAGTTCAAGAGTTATCGGTCCAGCGATGCCGTCAATACTTAACTTGTTAAATGCCGAATCAATGGTTGGGAAATATCCAGTAAGCCCTATAGTATATGTTCCTGCTGGTAATGGCAATCCAAATGGTTGTTGAGTTTTTTCTGGAATAACATTCACATATGTTTTCCTTTGGGAGTCAACTTTTTGAGCAATGATCTGGTAGGAAAATATTATGGGAAGAAGAATGGCAAATAAAAAAATAACTTTTTTCATAACGAACTCCTTTTAATTATTTATAAACTGTTTTTACAGAACCACTTTTTATCACTGAAATATTCTCCGGCATCCAGGCGATAAAGATAAAATCCATCAGGCAGCTTCAGGATTCTACTGGCGTTTACAGAAAGAGCATTTAATTTTATTTCATAAGTTCCTGGCTGCTTTACCTCATCAACTAGTTTTATGATTACCCCACCATCAGAATTATGAACTGTTAGCTGCACTCTGGTTTTATAACCGACACAATATTTAATTACTGTTTTGTCCTTAAATGGATTTGGATAATTCTGGCTTAGGAAAAACTCTGATGGAAGAAATTCATTCATAATTAAGTCTGATTACATTCTGTTGGATAAATAAAATAATTTGACTGGGGATATGGTAAGGTTTTAGAAAAGGATTTTCTACCAGATTTCTGTCAATTTCTTCCGCTTTTCTGTCAAAAGTCGGAAAAATAATTTTACTATTATTAACTGTTGATACTTTTACTGGTAATGCGAGGGAGAAACGCCGAATTGCTTCTTAAAGCTTTCAGAGAAATGAGCCGGATTGTTAAAACCTACTTCTAGTGCGATTTCTGATAGATTTCCGAACTTATTTTTTATAAGCTCCGCAGCTTTGTTTAGTCTTATTCTTCTAATCAATTCTCCGGGTGTTTCCCCGGTTAATGATAGGATTTTTCTATGCACAACAGACCTGCTTATACCAAGATCGTCTGATAGCAGTTCTACGCTGAAGGATGCATCTGATATACGTTGATTAACTTTATTTAATACATTCTGTAAGAACTTTTTATCTATTGATGTGATTTGTGATTGAGTAAATCCAAATATTCCATTTTTCTTAAAATGCTCCTGAAGTTTTTTCCTTTGTATGATCAGGTTTTTTATTCTTGCTCTTAACTCGTCAGGTTCAAATGGTTTCATAATGTAATCATCGGCTCCGATTTCATACCCATCTAATTTATCCTGTTTGGCGGCTTTAGCAGTTAGAAGTATAACTGGGATATGGCTTGTTCTTTCATCTGTCTTTATTTTTTTACAAAGTTCAAATCCATCCATTCTTGGCATCATTACATCGCTAACAATTAAATCCGGAAGATTATTGGTTGATCTATTCCATCCATCTTCACCATCAATAGCTTCTATTATCCTGTAACCGTTATCAAGATTAGTCCTGATATAATTTCTGACATCATAATTATCTTCAACAATTAGAAGTATTGGCTTATCTGTATTAGTTACTAAATCAATATCGGGTAGATTAGTTTTACTTACGGGTGTGTTTGCCAGGATACTTTCAGTTATAGGATGTTCTGTCTTCTCTGATTCTAACTCAATAATTTCATCTGGTTTTAAGTGGTCTGTTCCTAACGGAATACTAATTATAAATGAAGAACCTTTACCTTCTTCACTTTCAACTTCAATATTACCTTTATGTAATTCAATTAATTCTTTTGTTAAAGAAAGCCCAATCCCAGTGCCTTCCTGTTCTCTTGTATGACTTCCATCCACCTGATAGAACCGATCAAATATTTTTTGCAGCTTCTCTTGTGGTATTCCAACGCCGGTATCACTAACTGTAATCTTCAAATTTTCATTATGTTGATTAACTACTACTTTTATTAAACCGTCATCAGGGGTAAACTTAAATGCGTTTGAAAGTATGTTGTTGATTATCTTTTCAAATTTGTCCTTATCGATATAAACTATTATTTCATCTACATCTGAGACAAAGTTTAGTGAAATTCTTTTTCTTTCAGCGTAAGATGTAAAAGACAGGACAAGAGCTTTGAGATATGGGATAATATTAATCGGAGTTGTCTGCAGTTTCATATTACCTGATTCAATCTTTGATATATCGAGCAACTGGTTTACTAATCCCAGAAGTCTGTTTGCATTTCTGTGAACAAGATTCAAGTCTTCTTTTGTTCTGGTTTCTTTTGTTCTTTCAATAATTTGTTTTACAGGACCAAGGATAAGAGTAAGAGGTGTTCGAAATTCGTGTGATATGTTTGCAAAGAAACGAGATTTCATTTCGTCAACTTCGTGCAGCTTCTGAGCTTCGAACTTGCTCATTTCAAATTCGTGTTTTACTCTAACTCTTTTAAGCTGCATTCTCCAGGCATAATAAAGTATGCTTCCAAACAATATTAAATAAAAAAGATATGCCCACGTTGTTGTCCAAAATGGTGGATTAATAATTATTTTTAACGAGGCACCTTTTTCATTCCAGACGCCATCACTGTTTGACGCTTTAACTCTAAAGACATATTCACCTGGATCTAAGTTAGTGTAGGTTGCTGTTCTCAAGTTTCCAGCGTCAATCCATTCTTTATCAAATCCTTCCAAAATGTATTTGTATTTATTTCTTTGTGGCTCACCATAATGCAACCCAACATACTCAAAATGAAGATCATTGTGCTTGTATGGTAGGGTAATCTCATCTATCTCTGATATAAATCCTTCATATTCTAGATTTTCATCTGGTCGATTGAAAAGTGAAATGTTTTGTATAACTACTAGAGGGGGGACTGAATCTACAACAATGCTATCGGGATGGAAATAGACGAGACCTGCATTTGTGCCAAAATACATTCTACCAGTTTTACTTTTTAGCGATGCGCCGAGATTAAAAAAATTGCTACATAACCCATCTGATATGTCAAAATTTCTAAAAGTATTTTCAAGTATATTTAATCTTAATAAGCCCCGATTTGTACTAATCCAAAGATTTCCTTTCTCATCATCTAAAATACCACATATCCCAGCATTTGATAGACCATCTTCAAACGAGTAATGGTGGACAATTTCTATAGTTTTTTTATCTAAATGGTATATGCCATCTCTAAAAGTCCCAACCCATAATCTATCTTTAGAATCTTCAAATATGACTGAAATAGTTTGATAGTCTCTTTTATCAAATAATGATTTAATAGATACCAATTGTTTTGATCCGTGTTCAAACTTAAACAAGCCGTTACCATTTGTGCCAATCCATATATTATTTAAATTATCTTTTAGTAAGGTTATTACTTGAGCATTTTCCAACTTTAGAGGCCCACTAATATTTTCATCGAATTTTCTAAGCTGCTTGTTTTTTTTATTTAATAAATCCAGCCCACGATTTGTGCCGATTAACAAATAGTTGTCTTCAGCATTTTCTAATGTATTGACCAGAGAATCACTTAAGGTTAAAGAATCTCCTGGAATGCACTTAAATTGCTGCAGAGTTTTTTTTATTGCATCATACCTAAAGACTCCAGCGTCTAGAGTACTTATCCAGAATACATTTCCCCTTGCTGGATCACCTATTATATTAGAAATTTGTTCTTTCGATAATCTATTTAAATCATTGGATGAGTTAGGTTTGTTTTTAAATACCATTGTTTCTCTGGCAAGAATTGTGATTCCTTTATTAGTCCCTATCCAGAGTTGTTGATTGTCATCCTCATAAATTGAGTACACATCCTTGTTCAATAATTTGGAATTGTTTTTAGGGTCATATTCGAGTGTTTTAAACTTACTATTATGTCTGTTCCATTTATTTATACCACTCAATCGGGCTCCAACCCATAAATTGCCACTTCTATCTTCGTAAACGCAGTTTACTAAGTTGCCTCCTATGCTGTGAATATTATTAGGATTGTGATTGTAAAGAGTAAATTCACTTTTCTTTCTATCATAACTAAAAACCCCTTTTGATGAGCTCCCAATCCATATCGTTCCGTAAGAGTCTTCAAATATCGCATTTTTATAACTCAATGTTATGGGGTATGGTGTAAATTTTTCATTCTTCGAATCATATGAATACAATTTATAATCGCTTATTAACCAGATAATTCCATCTCTAGTCTGGTAGAGATTTGTTACCCAATTCAGCTCGTTATTGTCGATTAATTCGATTTGAAAATCGGAAAGTGGGGCATTTGAATTAAGTCTTGTTATGGAGTACAAACCATAATTAGTAGCAAAGAGCATTTTTTTTGTTACTCTATCTTCAAGGATATTTTCTACAATTAATGATTCTTTTGTTCCATAGGAACGGAAAGGTAATATGATGTCAATAAAATTCTCTTTTTCTCGATTAAAAATATTTAGACCAGCATCTGTACCTACCCATAAGTTTCCAGCTTTATCTTCATAAACACACTTAATAAAATTTGAGTTTATACTTTTTTCATCATTTTGATAATGTAGGTAACGTATAAATTTATTTGCACTTCTATCAAAACGATTAAGGCCCCCTCCAGCTGATTTTATGGGTTTAGTCCCAATCCAAAGATTATTTAAATGATCTTCATAAATACACTGTACATAATCACCACTAATGCTACCAGGATCAACTTTTGAATTAATATATGTGATCATTTTATAACCATCATATTTTGCCAGACCTCTTTGCGTACCAAACCACATATATCCTAAATGATCCTGAAAGATTGCAGTACCGCTATTCTCAGGTAACCCATCTTCAATAGTAATATGTTCAAATCGTGGCTCTTTGATTTGCGGGAATGATGTGATGCAAAAAAGACAAGTAATTATAAACGTAACTCTTAAAAAGTTTTTTGGAAGATGTATTCTGATCTTGATGGAGTTAATATCCATAACAGAATCTAACCTCAAATTTAAGAATTAGTTTAGGGGACTGTTAGAAACGTAATTAAGGAAATCATAATAGTCAAGAAGTATCGTTACGCATTTAGCAATCAATGCAAATTCGATTCTGCCCTGGTGCCCCCAAGTTACTCCATACCTCTGTCAATTATGAGATCTTCTGCAAATTCATTCTCGGGTCAACCTTGTTGTTCAGCATTTTTTATCTATTTGTAAATTGTTAATTGAAATTTCACAAATAATAGTTTAGTTTATAACAAGCTGTTGATGAAAGTACAATTGCATATGAATTTAATAGTTGAAAATTCAAAGTATGTTGATTACTACACATTTCTTGATGGTGTTTTTTCCGCGATCCAGGAATTACAAGAAATGGATTGGCTTATTACTGATTTAGAACTCAACTATGTCGATGACCCGCGGCTTTTTCAAGAACCAATCATAATTGACGGTGTGTCATTGAATGAAATCTTGCAGAAAACAAAAATGCAATTCATTTGGGCAGTGCTATCTGGTTATTCTAAAAAGTTGACCATAATTCCTGAGGATTATCCCTACGCGGATGGAAATCCAAATTTTTGGGTGGGAAGCCCCAAACCACAAGCTCGGGGGGCACAAATTGAAATCGTTTGTTGGGATTCCACCTGCACGTTGTTTATAAACATTAGTCCAATTATAGCGGCAAAGCTCAAGAAAATTTATCCTGATATTAAGGATTTAGATTGCGAAAATAAATCGAAGATAAAATGACCTGTCCCCTAAAATAAATCTAATTATTAAATAAGGAACTAAGATAAAAAATAGGTTGAAAATTGATTTACAGAATTGGTGACTAAAAAATGATATAAAATATATCTGTAACTCCTTATAATATAAGGACTTAGCGGAGAGTCAGGGAAGCTCTGCTTACTCAAAAATCATTTGTTTTTAGATTAAATTCGCATCTTTTTAAGAATGTCTTCTAAATGTCTTCTATCTTAAATACTAAATTTATTGTGTTCCAAAAACTTTTGTTAAGTCTTTATAGCAGGGGAGTGAGTTTTATTAATTTCATCATTTACCTTTCTTTCTTGGAAAGCATCCCACCAGCCACAGCACTCATTTTTCAGATGGATTTGATCTTACTGTGGACATATAGAACTATGGGAGTAGGTACTCTTTCAATTTATCATAAGCAATCTGATGTTTCTTAGTTTCCATTTTTTCTAAGTTCATTAACTTCCACTTTACAGATGGATAATTTTCAATTCCATCGATACCGGACAACTTCCACTCAGGTTTCTTATTCTTGAATGATAGTATAAAACTTTTCTGTTCATCAGTTAATGAAGTTTTTATCTTCGATATCAAATCACGTCTTACAGAAATCAAATCTTCAAGTTTAGCCTCATCTGTTGTCATTCCTGCAAATTCATTCTCAAATAATCGGGATATATCCTGCAATCCTGGATTAAGCACTTCAACTATCGGCCTTGGATGACTTATCAAATAAAATACAAATGCTTTAACTATGCCGACTGTGATCCCTTCATTCTCTATTAGCAGTTTAACATCAAACAAATCTCTTGGATGTTGTCTATCAAGTGCAGCACAAATCTTTCCACCATATAGATCCTCAATCGAGAGAGTATTAATTGAAGTTGTCAGTTCAAATTTTTCTTCTGCCTTTGCACATAGCTTTTTATTAACAACTGGGAGTACGGTTCCTCTTATAATTGTATTAGGTTCTACCTTTACTGTCGCACCATCCAGATAAAGAATTAATCCATATATTTTTTTATCATTAATTTTTTGTGTGATCTCAATTTTTGGAAAAATTCTTTTAAGCCTTACCTCAATGCTTGCTAATCTATCACTGATATCAACAAGCGATAATTCACGTCCCTTGATTGGCAAATATGTTAAATCTATATCAACAGATAGTCTTGGGAAATCCCTCCAGAAAAAGTTTATCGCAGTTCCGCCCTTAAGTGCAAATACTTCTTCACGGTTTATATGAGGCAACACCCTTATTAATAGCTCAGCTTGTTTTAAATATCTTTCATTCTGCATATTCCCTCGGTACAGTTATATGGTACTTCTTATCCAACACACCATTTTGTACGACTACTCTTTTACCACTGCCTAAGTTTAACTTTGTTAAATCCAATTCCTTAAACCACGTGTGTTGACTTTTCTCCGCCATATACAAAAATAATCGTTTCACTTTTACAGAATTACATTCTTCAAGCAGACTCTGAATAAACTGAGACCTAAGAGTTGTCAATCCCTCAGTTATCTTCAAAGCTTCATCAAATGATTGTTCATTTGGTATAAGGTACAGCATCTCCATTGCTGCTAGTTCTGGAGTTGAAATCATTATATAAAAATTACCTGTATTGTATAATTTGATGTTTTCTGGCCTTGTATAATTAAACACCTCATTTCGTTTCAATATGACATTATTAAATTTCTTTAACCAGTAATGAATATTTTCCTTTCTATCACTAAACAAGAACACCTTATTTTCATTCCTTGATAAATAGTGACTATATCCCATTAAATTCAAAGCTGTTTTACCACCAGCATGAAGTGTTGGCATAGATAACTTTTTTTGAAATCCAAATAATACGCCTTGCCAGCTCACCTCATCATTATATAGTTTATAGATTCCCCTCGAAAACAATTCTATCCATTTTGAATTAGAGTAGATCTTCAGAAGTTGTGGTGTATAACCAAGAAATTTTAATTCTTTTACCGTTTTTACTGTGCCTTTAGGCCAGTTACGTATTAACTGGTTTATTTTTGTTGCTTTTGATATATCATTCATATATAAATCCAAACAATTGTAAACTAACTCATTGGTTTAATTTTGTTATATTTGATATATAATATATATATGAATTCCAACAAATAAAAACCCGGCTAGGATAAATCAAGAGTTAAGGGGTTAGTAAAAATGACCTGCCCCCAAAAAGAGATCCAAATGTTAATTAGAAATAAAAGAGAAAAAGATAAGAAAACGAGCTATAATTGATTTTCAGAATTGGTGACTAAAAAATGATATAAAATATATCCGTAACTTCTTATAATATAAGGACTTAGTGGAGAGTCAGGGACTGTGTTCAATATCAAAAAAAGATGGATTTCAGCTTAAAATCATAATATTTTGAGCGATGGGGTCCACTTTGGTACCAATTAATAATTAATTTGTGTGATGATATTATCTCTAACAGACTCTTCGAATTCGTTAAATAAATTTTGTTTCTTTTGATTTCCCGATCTAGACTTAATTAATATCTAATCATAATTATGGACTGAAATTTAATTACAACCCATCTCTTGACAAAGAAAAATAATAATTATAACTTTGTTCGGGAAACGAACAAAGTATTTAAATACTTAACTTTTCTATTGCTTAAAATATTTTGCAAAAAAGTTGGAAACTTAAAATGCGTATAAAAATTTCGCAATGTTTTGGAACCAAAAACTATTCTTTCCTGTGGGTAAATTTTGATAAGCAAATTCAATCTACGCCAAGTTTCTCTCCTTTAATATTATTTCTCTTTTTTTATTTGCCACTTTATAAGTTTAATAAACTGTTATCCTATTACAAAAATTATATACACCACATTGTAGGGAGGTTATTATGACCTTTATTCGACTAAACTTTAATCGGATCAAGCTTTTACTTTTCATCTTTTCCATTACACTAACAACCGTTAGTGCTCAAGTCGAACGGGTTTCGATTGTAAATAATGAGAAAGGATCGAAATTACAAATCGATGGCAAAGACTTTTTTATAATTGGAATGAATTGGGATTATTTCCCAATCGGGACCAATTATACATATAGTCTATGGACTCAACCTGATGATTTTATCAAAGCTGCACTTGATAGAGAAATGGCGCTCCTAAAAAATATGGGGGTAAATGCCATTAGGCAGTATGTTGGAATTCAACCCAAATGGATTGAGTACATCTATAAAAATTATGGTATCTATACTATTCTTAATCACTCATTCGGTCGTTATGGCGTAACCATTGATGGAGTGTATATTCAAAATACAGATTATGCTGATCCTCAAACCAGAGAGCAAATACTTAATGAGGTAAAATCTCTTGTTACTGAGTATAAGAATGTGCCGGGATTATTAATGTGGTTGCTCGGGAATGAAAACAATTATGGACTTTTCTGGGGCGGTGCAGAAACCGAGGATATACCAGAAGGTGAAACTTTGGAATCAGTAAGAGCTAAACACATGTATAATTTATTCAATGAAGGAATTAAAGAAATTAAAAAAATTGATTCCGATCATCCTGTCGCAATTTGTAATGGCGATGCACTTTTCATTGATATTATAGCTGAGGAAGTAACTGATCTGGATGTTTTAGGAATGAATGCTTACAGAGGTGTTTCGTTTACTGATGCTTTTCAAACCGTAAAGGAAAAGCTAAATGTACCGCTTATGTTTACTGAGTTTGGTTCCGATGCTTTCAACGAAGTTGAGATGCGTGAAGATCAAATGATGCAGACAAAATATTTATTGGGAAATTGGAAAGAGATTTTTGAAAACGCTTTCGGAAACGGTAAAGCGGGAAATTCAATAGGAGGTATGACTTTCCAATTTAGTGATGGTTGGTGGAAATATTTACAAGATAGTAATTTAGAAGTTCATGATACCCATGCTTCATGGTCAAATGGCGGATACAGCGAAGATTATATTGAGGGTGAAAACAATATGAACGAAGAATGGTTTGGAATATGTGCTAAAGGTCCTACAGATGCTAAAGGATTTTATCAGCTTTACCCAAGAGCAGCATATTACGCTCTAAAAGATGTTAACAAAATTAATCCTTATGATGATAAAGTTGATGCAAGGTTGATTGAAGATTACTTTAATAAATTAATTCCAACAGAATATTTGCTCAAAGCACGAGGCGACAATGCGGCACTTGAATCATCCCAAAATAGTCTTCTCCGTTTAAGCGGATTGTGGATGAAGCTTGAAACCTATTCTACAGGCGGTGATAAGATAAGTACACCTGACGATAGAGTGGAAGGAAATATTGCAAATCCTGTTTACCCTGCTTTTCTGGGTTTTGATCATATGGAATCATTCTTCGCAGAATTTGAAGCTAATCCCGCACCCAACATATCCGGTAAGTTAGCCTTAAACGTACTGGGCAATGTACCTGATAATCCAATTAATGAAATATTTTATGAAAATCGTGGAAGACCAGTAACAATACCAACTGAAAATGGTGAGTCAACATTAAGTGGGTTAGAGAGAGTACAAGTATATAGAGCAAGCGTAGAATGGGATCACAAATTATTTAAATTAAATGGATTTTATCGAACCGGTCATTATCATTGGGGATATGAAGGTGATTTTTTCGGCTTGTACCCTGAATCAAATTACGGACCTAACATTGATATATATAACGCTAAAGCTCCAAATGGTTTCGAAATAGCAGGTAAAGATTTTCTTGATGGATTTAAAATTGCATTTGGACCTGAACTATGGTGGGGTGCAAATCCGGCAATATTGTTAAAATATCAGAAAAAGTTTGGTTCGCTTAATGTTGCAGGTATTTACCACGAAGATTTAGATCAGGCACCGCAAACAGTCAGCTCGTTTGCAGTACCGGTACCAGCAACCAGAAGAGCAACTTTATACCTCGGATATAAATACGACATATTTGGTGTTGAAGTCGGTGGTATTTGGTCGGGCAGCACCAAAGAAGATGAAGTATTTCAAATAGTTACTGGCAGTAAGGGGAACTACACCACTCTTCAAGATAAAATAAAATCATCTGACGCATTTGGAGGCAAAATTAAATTTACGGTTCAAAGTGGAAGATGGAATTGGTATGGCGAGGGTGCTGTGCAGGGGTTGGTTGCAGATGGCGGTGTTAATCAAGCTCTTACTTTTACAGGTTGGAGACTAAAATCAAGCGGACTAGGAAATAATTATAATTTTCTTACCGGTCTAGCTGTTACACTTGGTGACTTTCAGATCGCTCCAAACCTTTTATGGCAAAAACCAATTGAGGGTCCCATTCCTGGTGATGTCCCTGCCCCGGGCAGACCAAGAAATATTTTATCAGATCCTTTTGCTGTATTAGGAAATAGAGAAACGACAGCAGGGGAACTATTAATTACTTACGATCCTACTCCAGCTACTTGGTTTTATGCCTGGGATAGTGACGAAAGTGAAGATGCTAAATTCGCTTTCAATGCCGGATATATTTTCAGACATCAGCCAACCACAAGGGATGCTTCTATTGGTATTTTAGCCGATGGCAGAACAATTTTTGCTTTCCCCGGTGCCCCTCCAGCTCGCGACTTATGGGAGGTTTACACAAGGATCGTTTCGAAATTGAGTCCGGGTCTTGGATTAATAGCTAACCTTTATGGAGGATTGGGTCAAGCAAATGGCAGCGACGCCAGACTAATTGAAAGATATGGTGGTGATATTCGCTTCGTTATGAAACAAATCAAGATCATTACCCAGGTTAAAGTAAACGACTGGGGTCCTTATGATTATCATCGGGATTTTAATCTGACTTATCCTCTTCAGCTAGTATTGGATCTTTCAACGAATTTAGGAATGACTGAATGGTTTGATCTTCCACAGACAAGATTTGGAGTTATTGGTACCTGGCGCTCATTAGATAAGTATTCTCCACGATATTGTCCAACAACAAACTTAAACGTTCTCGGTGAACCTGTGTGTGACCCGAAAGCTCCAGGTTTTTCGGATGGCAGTGAGTGGGAAATTCGGACATACTTACATTTCAACCTTGGCATGTAATTTAAATAAATATTGGAGTTTGTAATGATTAAGAAAAATATTTTTTATTCGATAATAACTATCTTCACAATTATTTCGGCGTTATTCTTTGCAAGTTGTGAAAGAGATCCCAACGTTTTAGAGCCTGCAAATTATCCGGATGTTCCTGAAGTATTTATTGATGGATTTAGTGCCGGTCTTAACTATGCTGCTTTTGGCGGATCAAAAGTAACTGCATTTGATGTTGATAAAGAAGTAAAGTATAAAGGCACAGCTTCGATGCGTATTGAAGTTCCTGATTTTGAAGACCCCATGGGAGCTTATGCAGGTGGAGCATATTTTACTGAAGCCGGAAGAAATCTTACAGGCTACGATGCATTAACTTTTTGGGCCAAATCAAGTCTTCCTGCAAATATAGATATTGTTGGAATTGGCAATGACCTTGGACTATCAAGAAATCTGGCCACTATAACCGGATTAGCCGTTAACACCAATTGGAAAAAGTATATTATTCCAATACCTGATGCAAGCAGGTTTAAAGAAGAAAGTGGAATGTTCTTTTATTCCGAGGGACCTGAAAATAATCTCGGCTATACAATATGGTTTGATGAAGTAAAGTTTGAAAAACTTGGAACAATTGCTCATCCAAGACCATATATATTAAACGGGCAAGATCAAAATACTATAGCAACTATTGGTCAGACTCTTAGCATTGGGGATATATATGTTCTTTTTAATATGCCTGATGGAACAGATGAAAGAGTTAATGTTTCACCCAGTTATTTTACTTTCACTTCATCGGATGAATCAGTAGCGACAGTTAATGAAAACGGACAGATAACCATACTGGCAATGGGTTCTGCTAAAATAACTGCTGCATTTGGTTCAAAGAATGCTGTAGGTTCAATTACAGTAAATGTTGAGGAACTTCCTGTTCCCGCACCAGTTCCTACAGTACCTTCCGCAGATGTTATTTCATTATTTAGTAATGCCTATACAAATGTACCAGTTGATACCTGGGCAACAGGATGGCTCTATTCAACTGCTGTCTTACAAGAGATTCAAATAAACGGCGATGATGTAAAACTATATACAAACCTTAACTTTAATGGTATCGAATTCGCATCACAGACTATTGATGCAACCCAGATGACACGGTTCCATATGGATATCTGGACTCCGGACCCAACAACCCCGCCGGCGGCATTTAAAGTTTTGTTAGTTGATTTTGGCGCAGACGGAGTTTTCGGTGGTGGAGATGATGTATCTCATGAACTTACCTTTACAGCAAATACCAATCCTGGTTTAACAACTAAACAGTGGGTTCAGATTGATGTTCCTCTTTCAGCCTTTACCGGATTAACGACAAAAGCACATTTAGCTCAATTAGTAATCTCTGGAGATCTTCCTACAGTTTATGTTGATAATGTTTATTTCTATAAGCAAGGAGGAGGAACTGGTAATGAACCAACAACACCGGCACCTACACCAACTTATCCCGCAGGAAATGTTATCTCCTTATTTAGTGATGCATATACAAACGTTCCAGTGGATACTTGGAGAACTGATTGGTCATCCGCAGTTCTTACAGATGTGAACATTGCAGGAAATCCTACTAAGAAATACTCACAACTAGATTTTGTTGGAATTGAAACTGTAAACAATCAATTAGACATTTCAAGTATGACGAATTTCCACATTGATGTTTGGTCTCCTGATTTTACATTATTTGGTGTTAAACTGGTCGATTTCGGAGCAGATGGAGCTTTTGGAGGTGGAGATGATGTTGAACATCAGGTGGATTTCAATTCACCAGTTAAAGGAGGATGGGTAAGTCTAGATATTCCGTTAAGTGATTTTACAGGACTTACAACAAAGAACCATATAGCTCAATATATATTAATTGGTCAACCAACTGGTACAACAACTGTTTATGTAGATAATGTACTTTTTCATAGATAAGTGAATCTGTAATGCAATTTAAATTCTTGAAATGATATGCACAGAATAACCAGCACTGCTGAAACTCAGATATATCAGCAAAGTGAATTTTCACTTAAAGATTCTGTGTTAAGATTAATCTGGCGTGAACATCAAATCTCACGAGCCGAGATTTCACGCCAGTTAGATTTATCAAGATCAACTGTTACCGAAATAGTCAAAGAATTGCTAGCTACAGATCTAATTGCTGAGGTAGGTATTGGAAAATCCAGCGGAGGAAGAAAACCGATCGTGCTTGAATTTCAGGATGATGCAAAAGTAATACTGGGTATTGATATTGGTGCAACCCACGTTTCTGTTGCGATGACAAATCTTAGAGGAAAATTACTTTTCTGGAAAGAAAAAGAATACCCTGTTAGAGAAGATCCAGATGGTACGCACAGAATAATAGATGAGCTCTGTAACGAATGCTTTTCATCTTTGAAATATAATTCTAAGATGCTCTTAAGTATTGGAGTATCAGTACCAAGCCCTGTTGATCCTATTCGTCCAGAATATTTATCCGAAACAATAATTCCTTCCTGGCATGGAAAAAGTGGACTTGAAAGATTTCGTGAAAAGTTCGGCGTACCTGTTTACATGGATAATGATGCAAACTTAGGTGCACTTGCTGAACATTGGTGGGGAGCAGGAAAAAATGTTAATGACCTTATTTATATTAAAATATCCAGTGGAATTGGTGCTGGTTACATCTTCGGAGGTAAACTCTATCGTGGATCCAGAGGTATTGCAGGTGAATTGAGCCATATGTCAATTGATCCAAACGGTAGATTGTGCGGCTGTGGATTAAGAGGCTGTTTGTCTACTGTAGTTTCTATTTGGGCATTACAAGAAAGGGTTAATACGCTTGCTACACTCTTTCCTAATAGTTCCTTATTGAATGGAAAATTGAGTTTGATTGATATAGAAGATGCTGCTTTAGCAGGTGATCAATTGGCTTTGCAGGTGGTTATGGAGGCAGCAAATTATTTAACCATAGCTGTTACAAGTCTTGTCAATTTAATGAATCCGGATATGATAATAATCGGCGGTAGTTTATCGCGTCTTGGAGATTTAGTTCTTAATTCAATCCAGGAAAAAATGGATAAAACTGCTCTTGTAAATACGCTTAGTAAGACTCAATTACGGAATAGTATGCTCGGTTCAAAAGGAATAGCCATAGGTGCAGCAACATTAGCTATTGAACAAGCTTTTATAGATCCCAGAATTCTTAGAAAGAATATTGTTCCAGCTGTTATCAAATAAGATTTTTTAATTATTTGTTTTAAGAAATAAGAAGTTATAGGAGAATTTATGAAAACCAATAATAAATACGGTTTAATGCTTTTGGTTTGTGCACTAATACTTATTTCAGTTCCATCATGTGATAATCCTCTTGACCCTCCAGCTCCCAGCTGGCAGCTCGTCTGGCAGGATGATTTTGATGGACCTCAGGGTCAAAGTCCTGATTCAGCCAATTGGGCTTTCGATGTTGGAGCAGGTGGTTGGGGAAATCAGGAATTGCAGTATTACACAAACCGCCAGGAGAATGTATCTCTTGATGGAACAGGTAATTTGGTAATTACAGCCAAAAGAGAATCTTTCGGCGGTCAGCCTTTTACTTCTGCAAGAATAAAAACACAAGGTTTATTTGAACAGACTTATGGCAGGTTTGAAGCAAGAATAAAATTGCCATGGGGACCAGGCATTTGGCCTGCCTTCTGGTTATTAGGTTCTGGTGTAGAAACAGTCGGTTGGCCTCAATGCGGTGAAATTGATATTATGGAATTTCGTGGTCAACAAACCAATCTTATAAACGGAACCGTTCATGGTCCCGGATATTCAGGCGGAAGTAGTATTACAAAAACTTTTGGTTTTCAGAATGATCGGTTTGATAAGGATTTTCATCTCTTTGCAGTTGAATGGGGTGAGAATTACATCAGATTTTATGTAGATGATGTCCTCTATCAGGAAATTAAGCCTGGGGATTTACCGGGCGACTGGGTGTTTGATACACCTTTCTTTATAATTCTTAATGTGGCTGTTGGTGGCAACTATGTTGGCTTCCCAACAAGTGAGACTCCTTTTCCGCAGAGTATGGTAATCGATTACATAAAAGTTTACAAGGGATCTTAATTTGATTTAATCTTTTGAATTTTGAACTGAAATATTATAAAGCTAAAAATTATTTTTCTTCTTAATCCTAATTATAGATAATAGGAGAGTTAATGAGCAGCAAAGAAAGTCATAAAACAGCAGAGAAGGATAAAATACCTAACGGGCAAAAGTTCGCTTATGGTTTAGGATCCATTGTAAATAACTTGCTCGGGGGTGCAATTGGATATATGTCAATTGTACTTAATGTAGGTTTGGGAATTAATCCCGCACTTGTTGGCACACTTCAAGCTATTCCTCGATTGACTGACGCGCTGACAGATCCTATAATGGGATACATTTCAGACAATACCCGCTCAAAATATGGAAGACGCAGACCGTACATTTTCATAGGTGCCATATTAGTCGGGTTGACATTTGCTTTAATGTGGCAGCTGCCTGAAGGCTACAGCGAAATGTTTTACTTCTGGTTTTTCCTTATTGGTTCAATCATCTTCTATTTATTTTATACGATGTTTGCAACACCCTGGGTTGCACTAGGTTATGAGCTTACCTCTGATTATCATGAACGAACACGCTTAATGGGCGTAATGAATTTTATGGGACAGTTCGCATGGATAACACTTCCGTGGTTCTATGCATTTATGGAAAATGATAGATTTTTCTCTGATTCAGTACAAGGTGCACGAACACTTGCGATTATAATCGGAGTCTTTGTTGCTGTGGTTGGTATTATGCCTGCGATATTTACGAGAGAAAAATTTGTTGGAGAGGACAAAGAGGTAAAAATAAAGAACAAATTTGTGGAAGGCCTAAAAAAGAATATTGCGCTTTTCTTTAAGGGGTTACTAATAACAATTAAACGAGTCGAATTTCTAAAGCTTTGTTCGGGCACATTTTTTCTGTTTAATGGGATTATGCTCGTTGGAGCATTCAGTTCTTACATTACAATATTTTATGTATGCGGTGGGGATAAGGGTATGGGTGCTAAATACATGGGTTTGTTTGGAACAGTTACGACAATTTCAACTTTAGCTGCAATAGCAGGTGTCACCTGGATTTCGTCCAAGATCGGTAAAAGAAAAACATTTATAATTG
Organism: Ignavibacteriales bacterium; assembly: GCA_016709765.1. Lineage (NCBI taxonomy): Bacteria > Pseudomonadati > Ignavibacteriota > Ignavibacteria > Ignavibacteriales > Ignavibacteriales bacterium. Next base: position 172,343 of record JADJMD010000014.1, on the reverse strand, counting down.
CTACATCTATAATGATGTTCGGCAGCCTTTTAAAATGGTTCTGTTATGATCCAATGGTTCCCTGGATAGTAGTTATACCAGCACCTTTTATTGCAGTTGGAATGGGTGCACTGTTTACTTTAATGGGATCAATGATAGCAGATGTATGTGATCTTGATGAGCTTGAAACCGGCGAAAGACGTGAAGGTATGTTCGGATCAATTTACTGGTGGATGGTAAAACTTGGAATGGCTATAGCATTTGGAATTTCAGGTTTTCTGTTGAATGGTACCGGTTTCATTGTTGATTATGGTGGTGCTCAAACTTCCAGCACTTTTTTCTGGATGAGAGTAGTTGATGTTGGTATACCTGCAGTCGGTGCACTGATCGCAATTTTCTCTGTTGCTTCTTTCAAAATTACCGAAGAGAGATCTTATGAAATAAGAAGCGAATTAGAAAAGCGCAGAAATAAAACGATCAATGTTGAAAAAATAGCTCCGAACATTTGATAATTCTTTTAGGAAATAAGATGAAACAAAGAATTTTTAATAATAAAAAAATAATCAATCAGCTGTCTGCTTTATTCTTAATTGCTCTATTAACAATATCATTTGGCTGCAATCAATCTGATGATGGAATAAAAGATAAAAAGACAATTGTTATCACAATGATAGCCAAGAGCTCAGCAAACCCTGTATTTATAACAGCAAAAACCGGCGCATTAAAGACAGCAGAAGCTCTTAACGAAAAATACAGTAAGCTGAAAGTTGTTATTGATTGGCGGACACCTGAAAATGAAAGTGCTTCAGGACAGGCTGAAATAATACGTGACGTTGTTAAAAATCTTACTAAAGCTATTATTGTTTCTTGTTCTGATGAAGATACACTAACACAGGCAATTAATTATGCAGTCGATAAAGGTATACCGGTTATGACTTTTGACAGTGATGCTCCTAATTCCAAGCGATTTGCATTTTATGGTCCTGATGATTTAGAGATGGGTAAAAAGTTGATGAATGAATTAGCAGGATTGATTGATAAGAAAGGCAAAATCGCAATTCTGGGAGGAAACAAGACTGCCAATAATCTTCAAGAAAGAGTTAGAGGAATAAAGAGTGCCGCTGCTGATTACCCCGGTATTGAAATAATTGGCACATATTATCATCCCGAAACAGAAGCTGATGCGATTGCTATAATGACTGAAGTTATCAAAGCTCATCCAGATCTGAAGGGTTGGGTTATGGTAGGAAGCTGGGCTTTCTTTGGAGAAAAATTAAAAAGCATTATTGAACCCGGCAAAATAAAAATTGTAGCTGTTGATGCACTTCCTGTTCAACTCGAGTATATCGAAAAGAATTATGTTCAGGTATTATTAGGCCAACCAACATTCACCTGGGGTGAAATAACTGTTCAAACAGTGATAGACAAAATTTATTTGAAGAAGAAGGTAGAAAAAATAATCAGACTGAATACAATTCCGGTAACTATTAAAAATCTAGGCGGCTGGTCCAGACAATTAAGGGCATGGGGTTACACAGAGATATCCGAAAAATATTTAATAATGTAAGTAATTGAATAAAAAATTATTAATTGGTTTAGAGAAAAAATTCGGAGTAAAAATGCAAATATCTGAGATTACATATAAAAATATTCTGTATACAACAGAATTTTCTGAAACCTGGAAAGAAGTGTTTGGCCATGCTCTGGGAATTGCAAAACAATATAAAGCTAAACTAACTTTCCTTTACGTGCTTAATACTGAATTAATAGATATATTAACTTTTGATGTAGGACTCGCAAGGTCATCCAGCATAAATAGGAAATTTACGGAAGCAAAAGATTTTACCTCTAATACCCGCAAAAAAATTATTAAGAAAATCACAAGTACCTTTGGTAAGGATTGCATAAAAGATATAAATATCCTTGTGGAAAGAGGAAATCCAGTAAAGATAATTTTAAATGTTGCTGAAGAACAAAATTGCGATTTGATCGTTATGGGATTTAAAGGCAAAACAGCATTTGATGACGCAACTATCGGAAGCACAGTAAACAGAGTTTTACATAAATCTAAGATTCCTGTTTTAGTTATTCATAATATTTAAAGAAGAGGTAAAATGTCCCGAAGCGGCTCTCAACAAAGCATATTATCCGGCATTGACGTTATTAATTTAACTAAAGCCGAACTTGAATCAGCTTTTCTGAAATTATTAAAGCAAGGTATACATGGAATCTCTTTCAGTGCGTACTTAGAAAGTCAAAGTCCGGGCTCTATTATTTCAGAAGAACAAATAGAAACAAGAATGAAAATTATCAAACCATACGTTAAGTGGGTGAGATCTTTTTCCTGTGTTGATGGTAATGAACATATTCCAAAAATAGCCCATAAGCACGGCATAAAGACACTTGTGGGAGCATGGCTGGGGAATGATAAAGAAAAAAATGAAAAAGAGATTGAAAGTATAATTAAAGTAGCTAAAGCAGGATATGCTGATATAGTTGCTGTTGGCAATGAGGTATTGCTTCGTGGAGATTTAACTGAGGATGAAATTATAAAGCATATTCAAAATGTTAAACATGAAATCTCTAACGTACCTGTGGGTTATGTTGATGCATATTATGAGTTCGTAAACCATCCCCGCATTTGCAGTGTATGCGATGTTATTCTGGCAAATTGTTATCCATTCTGGGAAGGTTACCCATTAGAGCATTCTTTAGCTTACTTAAAAAATATGTATCACTTAGCAGTTAATGCTGCAAAGGGTAAAAAAGTAATAATAAGTGAAACCGGATGGCCTAATTTAGGTTCGCCCGACCGCAATGCTGTACCTTCATATGAAAATGCATTGACGTACTTCATCAACACTTTTAATTGGGCTAGTCAGGATAACATTGATGTATTCTATTTTGCTAGTTTTGATGAAACATGGAAAATAGAAAAAGAAGGCGATGTTGGAGCTTACTGGGGATTGTGGGATAAAGACGGTAATCTCAAATTCGGTAATCAGTAAGAATAGAACAAGTATGGAAACACAATTACTTATAAAAACAATACATTTCTTCCCAATTATTCTTATTGCTGCGGCAATCATAGTTTCCTGTGATCAGAGCAAAAAAGTATTGGAAAGTAAAGAAAATTATGTTACCTCAGAGGCTGGAGATAAGATTGCTCAAAAGCAAAATTTTACTTTTAAAACAGGACAGGCACCGAAAGGGAACTTAATAAAAATTAATCCTGAAATCATTAAGCAAGAAATAGATGGAATTGGATCATCATTTACTGAAGCATCTGCTTTTGTTTTAGCACATCTGGATAAAAAGACCAGAGCAGAAGTGATGGAGAAAATTTTTGGTGAAACAGGTGCAAATTTTTCTCTTACCAGAACTCATATCGGTTCCTGCGATTTTTGTGTTGAAGGAAAATATTCTTACCTGGATAAAAAAGGTGATACTGAATTAACAAGTTTTAATATTGAACCCGATAAAGAAGGTTTTAATCCTGATAAGTATCCTGGTATACAAGACCCAACTTATGATTTATTACCAATGATTAAGGAAGCGATTGAAATTAAAAACAGACAAGATGATAGTGAACTCAGAATAGTTGCTTCTGCATGGACGGCTCCGCCCTGGATGAAAGACATTGAAGATTATTTTATTAAAGGAACGCCTGAGAATAATTTTCAAGGTACAGGTGGTAAGCTTAAACCCCAGTATGAAAAAACTTATGCCGATTATCTTATAAGATATTTGAAAGAATATAAAAAAGAAGGTGTTGATATCTGGGGAATAACTCCTGTTAATGAGCCTCACGGAAATAACGGACAGTGGGAGAGCATGCATTTTACTCCGGAATCTCAAAATTTATTTATTAAAAATTATTTGGGACCAAAGCTTGTTGATAACGGATTTAAAAATGTAAATCTTCTTATCTATGATCAGAACAGAGACGGCTTAGAGCATTGGACTGACGTCATACTGGGGGATAAAGAAACTGCAAAATATATTTATGGTTCTGCAGTGCATTGGTATGAAAGCACTAAAAAAGTTTATGAAGATGTTTTTGAAAAAGTTAATGCAAAATTTCCGGATAAAGCAATTATACATACTGAAGGCTGCATAGATGACTTAGGAAAAGATGCTCCAAATGGTATTACAGATCCTGAAAGATTTAAAGAAAAACAGTGGTTTGATAATGATTCATTCTGGTGGAATGAAAATGCAACCGATTGGGGTTACTCAGCTTTGTGGCAGGGTGTTAACTCTGAAGATCATCCTATTTATACTCCAGTTCATAGATATGCAAGAAACATAATTGTAAGCATCGATCACTGGTTAAAGGGATGGATCGATTGGAATGTTGTACTGGATCAAAGAGGCGGACCAAATCACGTTGGAAACTTTTGCGGCGCGCCAATAATGATCGATACAGAAAGTAAACATATTTATTATACTCCTATCTACTATTTACTTGCACAGTTTAGCAGAACGATCAGGCCTGGAGACAAAGCCGTGCAGACTGAAAAAATACTGGATGGATTAGATGAGGATGCATTGCATACTTGTGCAACTATTAATGATTCTAATTTGCTCACCGTACAGTTATTAAATACAACAAAAGAACCATTGGAGTTTAGTATTCAGATTGGTGATCAATATGCAAAGATTAAAATGGTTCCGAATTCAGTTCAGACAATTCAGATTCAACTTTGATTAGAATTTTTAGATGATGATAAATTACAACAACATAGTTTTAGTTTTACTTACGACTCAAACTTTAGTCGTTGGAGTGTGTGTTGCACAAAGTAATAACTCAGTTAATTATGAAAATAAATTTTTCGCTTTAGATTTTGAGAAACAAAGCTATAGTATCACGGAAGTCGAGAATTATTTCTTTACAACATTCCCACACAATGATCCTACACAAGGTGATGTAGTTTATGACCGGGTGAAATGGGTTAATGATGATATAATAAAACTATCAGAAAATGATGGACTTTATGGTTTTATTAAAAGCAGAGATGATTCTTTAGGTTTTGACTCCTTCCGATTCACCTCAAAACCATATTTCAATCTTAACGATGATGTTCAGAAAATCTTATTTGTTTTCAAAGGCAAGCTTCCTTCTGCGAATGGTGTTTGGCCTGCCTGGTGGTTGAATGGAAGCAGACAGGATGAATGGCTTTACAAAAAAAATATTAATCCATTATTAGATGAAAGTCTTAGCAAATATTCAGGTGTGGGGCAATTCTATAATACTCCGAGTCCTGTTAATTGCACTGATTGGCCTGCCTCAGGCGAAATAGATATCATTGAAACTATCAATGGAAATAACATAATTCATAATACTATTCACACCTGTCCGCAAATGTGTGAATCTGAATGGAATAATGACGGTATTATCATCAACTGTGGAAATGCAACTGTTACCGATCCAAATTCCGGTTGCAGCGGAAAATCATATCAAGTCAGTTCTCCTGAAGGAACCTTTGCCTGCTTATGGGAAAAGGGAACTATTAGTTTTTACTATTGGCCGCCACAAGATGATGTTAGATTAAAAGGCGGACCTTTAAGCAGCGAACCCAATCCTGAGATTTGGAATAAAACTAATCTGAAAAATTATGTTCAATTATTAGAAACCGATACTGATTGTGAAAATGAAATTCATAATGAATGGCAGTGCCAAATCTGCAACGGAATGAACAAATGTGAATTCAAAAATTTAAAGATGATATTCAATATTACACTTTGCGGTAAATGGGCTGGAAGTGAATTTGATGAGACAGAAAATTCTTTAGGTAACTGTAAAGAATATATTCTTAACGAAGGCAGAGACTCAATTAATAATCAATTTATAAGAGTTGAATACGTATCTGTTAGTTTACTTCGGTGATATAATAATCAGTTACAAATTCAATAACTGATAAAAAATGAACATTAAAATTCTTCAAATAATTATAATTTCTCTGATCTTGTTTGGATGTCAATCAAAAGAAGTAGAGAATGTTGAAAAAAAACGAGTTGAAAATAAAATAGAATCAATGGAAACAATAAAATTAAATCTCGAAAAAGATTTAACGACCAAAAGACAGGAGCCATTTATAATCAGGAAATTTGATCCTTACTTAAATGGAAAGTGGATTGGTAATGCAATCTCCTATGGCTGCTACCGTAAAGGCCAGGCTCCCGGTATTAAGGGTCCAAGTGAATCCGAAATTCTTGAGGACTTAAAAATAATACTGAATCACTGGAATTTGATAAGAGTTTACAGTTCTGATGATGACTCTGAGAGAATATTAAAAGTAATTAAAAATAATAGATTACCCATTAGAGTTATGCTGGGAGTTTGGTTAGAGGATGAAACAAAATCGCCAAACCGAAAGCCTGAAAATATTAAGCAGGTCATGAATGCAATAAGATTGGGTAATCAATATTCTGATATTATTTCAGCAATAAGTGTCGGGAATGAAACCCAGGTTTATTGGTCCGCTCATAGATTGGAAACATCTCATCTTATTAATTATTTGAGAACAGTTAGAAATAATACAAGCGTGCCGGTTACCACTGCAGATGATTATAATTTTTGGAATAAACCAATAAGTAAATCCGTTGCCTCTGAAGTGGATTTTATTGTAGTCCACATTTATCCACTTTGGAATGGAAAAACACTTGCTAATTCAATTGAATGGATGAACAATATTTTCTATAATGAAATTAAAAAATTCCATCCTGATAAGACTATAGTTTTAGGTGAGATAGGATGGGCCACAGATTATGATTCGACCAAAACCGGTGATGGTGAGCAAGGCTCATTGATAAAAGGTGAAGTTGGTTATGCGGCACAGGAAGAATTTCTTATGAAAATATCAGAATGGATAGATCAAAATAAAGTAACAACATTTCTATTTGAAGCTTTTGATGAACCCTGGAAAGGAGGTGGAGAAGCATCAGGCCCTCATGAAATTGAAAAACACTGGGGAGTTTTTTATGAAAACAGAACAGCTAAAGAATCTTTTAAAAATTATATTAAGAACTATCAAATGCAAAAATGATGACGATGAGACAGTTTACTTGGTTTTTTAAAGATAGAATACAGTGACAGAATCGAAAATGGATAATAATAATTAATTTATTTCAAGGAGAAAAAAATGAAAAAAGATCTAACTAGCTTACTTACTTTAATGTTTTTTCTTGTGATTGGCAGTGTTGTTTTTGCACAGCCTACGCATACTATTAATTTTGAACCAGCTGGGGTTGGTGCTGATTGGGATTGGACAGTATCAGAAAATGCTGATAACCCGCCTCTCGAGTTCATCGCAAACCCGGTAAGCGGTGGTATCAACACATCGCCTATGGTTGCTAAATTCATAGCAAGACAAGCAGGAAATCCATGGGCATTATTTTTTACTGATGACGATGGTCAATTTACTTTTGATGCCACAAACTCTACTGTGAAAATTATGGTTTGGAAACCTGTAATAAGTCCCGTTCACTTTAAAGTTGAGGGCGCTACAGGAACCCCCACAGAACTTATAGGTACAAATACGGTTCTCAATCAATGGGAAGAAATAACATTCGACTTTTCAAGTGTAATAGGAAACACATATAATCGACTTGTAATCATCCCTGATTTTCTTGCAAGATCACAGGATAATACTATCTATATAGATAATATTCAGGTTCCCGATGGACAGGTTACTGTAATTCCCCAACCAACAGTTCATGCTCCGACCCCAATAGTTCCTGCTAGTACTGTTTTATCAGTCTTCAGTGATGTTTATCCGGATATACCAGGAACAAATCTCAATCCTAATTGGGGGCAATCTACAGCAGTCTCTTTTCCTACAATTCAGGGAGATACTACAATGCGTTATATGAATTTAAACTACCAGGGAATCGAATTAGGAAGTAGTCAGAATCTAACTAGTGCCGGTATGCTCTACTTGCATATTGATTTCTGGAACGCAAATTCCACTGATTTAGGTGTATATCTAATTAGTCCGGGACCTGTAGAAGCCAGGGTATCATTAGTTCCACCGGGTACAACAGAAACCTGGGTGAGCAGAGATATACTCCTGAGTAACTTTGCCCCGGTTGATCTTACTAATGTTTTCCAGTTTAAATTTGATGGTAATGGTACCATTTATTTAGATAATATTTACTTTTGGAGTGGAATAGTTCCTGTTGAGTTAACATCGTTCACGGCAACTGTAAATAATAATGATGTTCAACTAATTTGGAAAACAGCCACCGAGAGTAATAACAGTGGTTTTCAGATAGAAAGAAAGTCTATATCTGAATACGAGTCAATAGGTTTTGTTGCTGGTTCTGGTACAACTACAGAACCAATGATTTATTCGTTCTCAGATGTTAACCTTAATCCTGGCACATATTATTACAGGTTAAAACAGATCGACTATGATGGGACTTTTGAATATTCAGATCTTGTTGAAATAGATATAATTACACCTGACATATATTTATTACATCAAAACTATCCCAATCCTTTTAACCCAAATACAGAAATCATGTTTTCACTTGCTTCAGATGCAAATGTTATTCTAAAAATATTTGATGTTCTAGGACAGGAAGTTATGACACTAATTAATAAGTATATTAGTGCAGGAGTTCATACATATGACTTTAGAGCAACAGGATTCAATAGCGGTATTTATTTTTATAGGATTGAAGCTAACGGAAATGACGGAACTAATTTTATAGATATTAAGAAGATGATCTTACTTAAGTAAGTTTTAGAATTTAATTGTGGTGTAAAGGAGGTGAGAAAATCCTAAGGTAACACGACAAAATTAGAAAAATATTAACAATAAATTTCAAAGGAAAAAAAATGAAAAAAGTACTAAATTATTTATATGTTCTGCTATTCTTCGTTGCAGTGAACGGAATAGTCTCAGGACAAAATAACCCGATTGATTTTGAGTCAGGCGGGTTCGGAGCAACTTGGACATGGACGGTTTTTGAAAATGCTACAAACCCAGCAGTGGAAATTATCCCAAACCCAGATATGACCGGAGCTAATACATCTGCAACAGTCGCTAAATTTACAGCTTTGCAATCAGGTCAACCCTATGCTGGTTGTGAATCAGCTCACGGTACAACCGATCTTGGGCCATTTGTGCTTGATGCGACCAATTCTACAATAAAAATAATGGTTTGGAAATCCGTTATTAGCGATGTAGGAATCAAGTTAGTATCAGCAAATGGTTGGTCACAGGGAGAAATTAAAGTAGCTAATACTTTGGTTAATCAGTGGGAAGAGCTTACTTTTAACTTTGCCGGCTATCTTAATCCTCCTCCATCTGAAGGTCAATTAGATCAAATTGTAATATTCCCTGATTTTGCTGCAAGAACTCAAGATAATATTATTTATTTTGATAATATTACATTCTCTCAGGAAATTTTAGTGGGCGTTCCAACAGTTGCAGCACCATCACCAACCCTCCCTGCAAGCAATGTTATATCAGTATTCAGTGATGTATACAACGATATACCAGGGACCAACCTTAACCCTAATTGGGGACAAGCTACTGCTGTATCTTTTCTGCAAATTCAGGGAGATACTACTATGAAATACATTAACTTAAACTACCAGGGAATTGAATTAGGAAGCAATCAAAATCTAACCGCTGCTGGTATGCAGTACTTACATATTGATTTCTGGAATTCAAGTTCCACTGATTTGGGCGTATCTGTGATAAGTCCGGGACCTGTTGAAACAAGAGTGGTATTAGTTCCACCTGGAACAACAGAAACCTGGGAGAGTGTAGATATACCTCTTAGCGATTTTGCACCTGTTGATTTAGCTAATGTATTCCAGCTGAAATTTGATGGTAACGGAACTATCTATCTGGATAATATTTACTTTTCAACAACCATATCAGATGTTAAAGAAATAATTGGAGCAACACCATCAGACTTTGAATTGGGACAGAATTATCCCAACCCATTCAATCCATCAACATTGATTAGTTACAGCATTCCACAAAATTCTTTTGTAACTCTTAAAGTTTATGATGTTATTGGTAACGAAGTTGCTACGCTCGTAAATCAAAGTCAATCTGCTGGAAAGTATGAAGTTAGATTTGATGCAAGTAATTTAAGTAACGGTGTTTATATGTATTCAATAAAAACAGATAATTTTACCGCTACGAAAAAAATGATCCTGATGAAATAACCGGATAAGATTTATTATGCTGATGTTTGAACAAACAGACATCAGCATATATTTTTCTTAATATTGCATACCAAAAAACAACAGTGAGAAACCAATTTTGAAGTTTATATTAACAGTATGAATAAAAAACAACTCTTTATCGGAACACAAAAAGTTCAAATAAATAACTCACCGGTCGAAGGTGATTTTATTAATATCAACGATGAGACATTCTATAAGATCTCAAATTTTGATAAAATGTCTCCTTTCTTAATCAGCATAGTAAGTGCCACTGATCATTGGATGTATATCTCCAGCAAAGGAGGCATTACAGCCGGCAGAAAGAATTCTGACAATGCTATTTTCCCTTATACTAATGACGATACACTTCACGATATTAATGAAATTACGGGAAGTAAAACTATCGTAAGAATATTGGAAAATAAGAAACTTTATTTATGGGAACCTTTTTCTGAAAACTACTCCGGCATTTATTCTGTTACCAGAAATCTTTATAAAAACATTTCAAGCACACAAATAATTTTTGAAGAAATTAATCACGATCTTGAAATTAAGTTTCAATATGGCTGGACTTGCAGTGAAAAATATGGAATTATTAAAACCTCCAAAATTTTTAATGAAGCTAATAGTAAAAAAGAAATTGAAATATTAGACGGTATTCAAAATATTTTACCATCAGGGGTTTCACAACAACTTCAATCAGGATTCAGCACATTAGTCGATGGATACAAAAAGAATGAGTTAATTGTTGAAGCAGGAATTGGTGTATTCTCTCTTAGTTCAATCCCATCCGATCGAGCACAACCAGCGGAATCATTAAAAACTTCAACGGCATGGTCTGCCGGAATAGATGTAGAAAAATATTTATTATGTTCAAAACAAATTTCAAATTTTAGGAAAAATATTCCTGTTGATCAGGAAAATAGTATTAATGGAATACGAGGATCTTTTCTAATTATTTCAAGATTTAAGATTAAACCAGCATCTTCTGTTAACTGGTTGTTTGCTGCGGAAGTGAATCAGAATGCAGGCAGTTTGGTTGAACTTATAAAAACTAAAAAAGAAAAGAATGCTTACGAACAGGTTATTAACGATTCCAAAGAAAGCAATGTAAGGCTCATTAATATTGTTGCTCAATCAGATGGATTACAGCTTACTGAAAATAAATTAATTACTGCAAGACATTTTTCTAATGTTCTATTCAATGTTATGCGCGGCGGCATTTTTAACGATTCTTATATCATTGAAAAACATGATTTTATTTCATTTGTAAAAAATGCAAATCCTTTTGTGCTGGATGTTCATAGTAAATTTTTTGATACACTTCAAGATCAGATTTCTAATTCAGAATTACTGAGTAAAGTGAGTGATATTGGTGATTCTCATTTTACACGATTAGCTATCGAATATCTGCCTTTAACCTTTAGCAGAAGGCATGGTGATCCCAGCAGACCATGGAACCAGTTTTCTATCGATATTAAGAACAAGAATAATGAGAAGATCTTAAACTATCAGGGTAACTGGAGAGATATATTTCAGAATTGGGAAGCTCTTGCTTTATCATACCCTAAATTTCTGGAGTCCATGATTGCTAAATTCTTGAATGATTCAACTGCGGATGGTTACAATCCCTATCGTGTTTTTCGGGATGGATTTGATTGGGAAGAACAAGAACCACATAATCCCTGGGCAAATATAGGCTATTGGGGTGACCATCAAATAATTTATTCTTTAAAGTTGCTGGAACTATCAAAGGAATATAATCCTCATTCTCTAGAGCAGCTATTGGATACTGATATTTTTACTTTCGCAAATGTCCCTTATCGGATTAAGGAATACCAAGAAATTCTAAAAGATCCACGAAATACTATTGTGTTTGACTACGCTTTAGATAAACAACTAAAGAAAGAAGAAAAACTTTACGGCTCAGATTCAAAATTTCTTAAGAAGGCAGATCATTCATTAGTACAAGTTAATTTGATAGAAAAACTGCTGCTTACTCTTTTAACGAAAATGTCTAATTTTATTCCTGGCGGTGGCATCTGGATGAATACGCAAAGACCAGAGTGGAACGATGCAAAAAATGCGCTGGTTGGATATGGCATCTCGATGGTTACACTCTATTACATACGACACTATGTTAACTTTATTAAAGAATTATTGACTGAAACATCAAAAGATAAATTCTATCTTTCAAATGAACTTGCACAATTCTTTAACGGTATTAACAAAACATTATTTGAAGCCTATAAGATTAAGAAAGGGACTATAAGCGACCGTGATAGAAAAAACATTGTTGATCAATTAGGTATGGTAGGTTCCGAATATCGAACAAAAATTTATAAAAATGGATTTACCAGCGAGAAGCAAGAAATATCGACTGAAAAGATTATTGAATTTTGCAAATTATGCCTTTCTCTAATTGAGCTAACAATTGATGAAAATAGAAGAGAGGATAGATTCTATCATTCCTACAATATTTTGCATATCTCTAAAAATGAATTAAAAGTAACTAATTTATATGAAATGCTTGAAGGGCAGGTAGCGGTACTAAGTTCGGGATATTTATCAACAAAGAATTCCATTGAACTGTTAACTGCACTAAAGAAAAGCAGACTTTACAGGCAGGATCAAAACAGTTATATACTTTATCCCAACAAGAAATTACCTCTGTTTGTTGATAAGAATAAAATTGCAATTGATTTAATTAAAAAGTCTAAATTGTTAAACTTATTGATATCTGAAGGAAACAAAGAAATTATTTATAAGGATATAGACGGAGGGGTTCATTTTCAAAATGATATTATCAATTCAGATGAACTAAAAATGAAGCTTGAATCGTTGAGTGATCCTAAACTAAAAAAATACGCTGAGGAGGAACGTTCAATAGTTTTGGAAATATACGAGAGAACATTTAATCATAAGGAATTTACAGGAAGAGCCAATACATTTTATAAATACGAAGGCTTAGGTTCAATTTATTGGCACATGGTTTCAAAACTTTTATTGGCAGTTCAGGAAGTCTATTTTAATGCGGAGAAAAAATCCTCCAAGAAAGAACAACTTGAAAAATTAAAAAAATTCTATTACGATATTAAAGATGGTATAGGATCTGGTAAACAGCCTGATGAATACGGAGCCTTTCCAACTGATCCATATTCGCATACACCTTCATTTGCCGGTGTTCAGCAGCCTGGTATGACAGGCCAGGTTAAAGAAGATATAATTTCCAGATTCAGAGAATTAGGTTTTCATATTAAAGCAGGAAAAATATTATTTAATACATCACTTCTTAAGAAAGATGAATTACTTAAGGATGAAGAAACATTCAGCTATTATGATGTAAATGGAATTGAACAAAAAATAAAATGTAAAAAGAATTCCTTTGGCGTTACATATTGCCAGGTGCCGTTTATATTTAAACTTTCAGATACCGAAAAACTAGTTGTCTATGAAATGGATGAAGATAAAATTGAAATGAAAAATCTAGACCTTGGTAAAGATATAAGTCAATTAATATTCAATAGAGAAGGAAAGATTAGCAGAGTAGAGGTATTTATTGATAGTAAAAAGTTAAAAGGATAATTAAAATTCAATTTATTGCAGTTATTGTATTACCGCGGTAAAACTTTTTAATTTCATATTGTAAACTTTAAGGATGTTTGATAAACCCAAAGAAGGGGAATAAAAAAGCTCAAAATAAATTATTTTGAGCTAATATTTTATGCGGAGAGTCAGGGATTCGAACCCCGGAAGGACTTGCATCCTTAACGGTTTTCAAGACCGCCGCATTCAACCGCTCTGCCAACTCTCCGAGAATGTTTAACTTATAAGAACAAATTTGAGTGCCAAATATAATTATACTTGCTGTTTCTACAAACTGATTTTGGCTATTTTATAGCATATTATTTTAGGTTTTGTTATGAATATAAATGAATTCAACCCTTTCTTTAAGTTACTTGTTGACCAAAGTTCTCCTATTATCAGGAAATATTTTAGAACTTCCATAAGCGTTGAAAGCAAATTGGATCAATCTCCTGTTACAATTGCTGATAAACTTGCGGAAGAAAAAATGCGTTCTCTTATCCAAAAAGAATTTCCTAGTCATGGCCTTATTGGTGAAGAGTTTGGTAACTACAATTCAGATGCTGAATATGTTTGGGTGCTTGATCCTATCGACGGTACAAAAAGTTTTATTTCCGGCGCACTTAGTTTTGGAACCTTAATCGCCCTTCTAAAAAATGGTAAACCTATTATCGGCGCTATTAATCATCCAATATTAAATGAATTTTTAATTGGCGATAATAAAATTTGTTTATTAAACGGAATTGAAACCAGAGTTAGAGATTGTTCCAAAATTTCTGAAGCAACTTTACTAACAACTGATCATTTAAATATTGGCAAGTATCAAAATCAAAAATCATTTGACAAACTAACTAATAAAGTTAAACTTTATAGAAACTGGGGTGATTGTTACGGCTACTATTTATTGGCAACAGGTTTTGCTGATATTATGATCGATCCGATTATGAGTGTTTGGGATTCGATGGCATTAATTCCAATCATCAACGGGGCAGGAGGTACGATAACTGATTATCAAGCGAATGATCCTGCTACTGGAAATAGTATCGTTGCATCGAATCAAGAAATCCATTCTGAAGTTATAAAACTTCTTAATGAATGATTATTATTATCTAAAAAGCACAACAATTAATAAAGTTAGGATTGAAGAAACTAACGGGAAAGATTTAAATTTCTCAGATCTAAAAATTATTATTAGTGTCACTACCCATAAAGTAAATAGGGTTATATCACCCCATATAAATAGTCTGCTTATTGGCGGTATTGAAGAATTCATAAATCCAAACTTGTAAGTAAGGTACAATGGATTTATTAATGCAATAAGAGTTAAAAATACTACAACAGTTAACACACCAAACTTTTTTGAATTCTTTCCGTCATTAAAAAACTCCAACCCCGTTCTCATAGCTAAAATCAGACCTGAAAAAAGTAATAAATATTCAAGTACATTTATAACTGATGGAATCTTTCCAAAAAAGGTTAAAGTTAATTTTGAGTTTTTATTTTGTGGTAAAGTGTATGTCTTATCCTTGTAATAAAGTATAATATAATAATTTAGTTTATGTTCAGGTTGCAAAGCTGGAATATTTCCAGATAAAATTAAATTAGATTTTTTTAATTCTTTTGAGTGCCAAGAACTATCACCATAATTTTCCCAAAAAACTTTTCCTGTAAGTTCTGTAACATCAGTACGAATGATTACATTATAATCATCTTTTCCATAATGCACTTTCTCAAATCTGTAAGAAACTTTTTTGCCATCAATTCCAAAAGTAGATGTTATTGGATATTCTTTATCAAGAATGTTCGCTATGTAAACTGACATAAATACAATTACAAAAGAAGCTATCCACAGTATAATAGTTTGTTTTTTCATTTTCGTCTTTGAATAATTTTGTAAGTAAAGTTAAGAAGATTATTAGCAGACAAAAAGTTTAAAAATAAAAAGCCCCGTCAGATACGGGGCTCAAATAATTGATTTTATTAAAGCGAAGTTCCGATTTTAAATCTAATGTTCACAAATATTTTTGTAAAGCCAAAACTGCCGCTATCTAGTCTTGATAAACTTGCAGATGGACCAATAGCAAAGGCACTAAAACCCCATCCTTCCATTATCTTTTGTACTAAAAGATTGATATTGTACTGAGGTTCGCGATATTTACTTTGAGGTATTCCATCAAAACTAAGATCAAAAGTACTTCCAGCAAGTGATGCTTCTCGTAAGGCAAATCCAAAGTGCCACTCATCAAGATATTGAGCAACATAAACTCTGCCTCTGGTAGATCCTAGTACGGATATCGGATAACGGAATTCCCAATTAAGATAAGATTGCTCGTTATCAATAATTCTAGCTTGATATCTTGCAGTTGAATCAGGATTTAGAACTGTTGTTCCTTCAGTAACGTTAAGATATCTGTTTCGTCGATCATCACTGATTTTCGAGGTGGCTTTGAAATATCCAAATTCAAAAAAATTTCCGAAAGGAACCACATAGTTAACTTGAAAACCTTCACTCACAATTACGTTATTATGATTTTGATCTTTTACTGCCTCAATCATAGCGTCGATGTGACTAAAAATTCCAGCCTTTACCCCAAGTATATGGAAATTAACTTCCATCATATTTGTTTCTAGCGCACCGGAATATGGTGTTCCGATACCAAGAGATAAACCAACATCTTGTTTTAACGATAATCCCAATCTCTCACCTCCCTGTAATTGAAAGAATGGATTTATATAACCAAGAGTAGGGGATATCTGCATTTTTGTTGGAGGCTGCGTAACTTTACTTATTCTAATCTTTTGAAACACTCTTGTAAAAACACTTCCGTAATTAATATCTTCCTCTAAATTTAATTTGAACGGATATGTGATTATTCTAGCTCTTAGTTCTGGTGGAACTGCAAGAAAAGGATACAAAACACTTTTTATTGAAATAGTTTGGTTATTAGCATCTCTCAAATCGACAACTATCTCAGCCTTAGGATCAGGTGGATCAATAAAAAGTACTTCCTGAATATTTATGAACAAACTATCATCCAATGGTTCCATTTGATAATATCTTATTTGCTCTTCTTCTTCCTGGGCATAGATAGAATTAAATCCGAGATTGAATACAATAATTAAGAATACAACAAATAGCTTAGATGCTTTCATTTTACTATATACCTGAATAATTAATTAGAAAACTCTGTAAAGAAGAACGAGTCACCAACTTGAACTCTGTCTTTTGATCTTTCATCAACAGCTGTGAAGAAGAAATTAACTTTATATCTTCCATCAGCTTCTCTTAGATTGCC
Source organism: Ignavibacteriales bacterium (assembly GCA_016709765.1). NCBI lineage: Bacteria > Pseudomonadati > Ignavibacteriota > Ignavibacteria > Ignavibacteriales > Ignavibacteriales bacterium. The sequence goes on along the minus strand of JADJMD010000014.1, from coordinate 155,291 downwards.
ATTTTTATCTAACCAGTCATCAAAAGCATTTTCTGTCGATGCGATTTTTAATGATACATTATAGATTAAATTTCCGTTACTATCTTTTGTTGGCCCGGAAACAGAGATTGGACCTGCATAGGTAACTTTAAGCTGATCCGGTCTTTGATCCACAATAGTAACCTTAAATGCTGTTATACGTTGCAAATCTTTAACATAAATATCTGCTGAATTCATTTTTGTAGTTACGCGTTCAATTTTAATTTCCGGTACTTTGTTTGGAAGAACTTTTATTCTTTCTTCCTGCGATCCAAATTTTATTATAACTTCTGTTTGATCAGTGAGATCGAATTTCTTTTCCTGCCCGGCAGGCACAACTGCAATTGGTGTATTTGTATTTTTTGGATCATAAATACTTACAGGCACTGTTCCGGTATTCCTAGCGATATTCCAAGTATGCTGAATGTAAGTTTGTTTGTTAGAAATTGGCGAAGGCAATTTTGTTTGCTCTTCAACTATTTCTTCTTTCATTTCTTCGGGTGGTGGAGGCGGAACATAATCTTTAATTGTTTCTAATCTTTTATTAAGGGCTGCTAACTGTTGTCTCATCTGTTCGTTCTCAACAACAACATTCGGATCAATTTTAATTGAAAAGTCTATACCAAGTGCATAAAGTGAATCCAAAACTGCCATCAAAGAGTCTCTAACTTCTTTTTGAACTGTATCCTCTTCTAATGCAACTCTTCGCAAATCTAGATCTGCACCTTTTAATGCAAGTACTGTTATAACGAAAATATAGAGCACCTGGTAAATAACAAATTTACTGTCTCTGTTTTTATTAATCATTTTAAAATCTTTTTTATTTCTTTAATACAATTGCTTCTAAATGTTTTAATCCGGTTAATGTTTTCTCATCACCTAATGATCGTGAAGCCTGATTTAATGCATTTGCTAATCCGTTAAGTTCAACAATTTTTTGTGAACTCACGCCTTCAATCTGATTTACTTTATCTGCAAGTACACTTATCGATGTAAAATTCTTGTTCATTATTTCGCTAAGTTTTGCTGATTGCTCAACTAACAATTTAAATTTTTCAACATCCGCTAATGATAATTCTTTTCCGCCAACTCCAGCACCGCCGCTATTAAGTTGTTTTAAAATATTTTTAGAGTTTTCAACCTGAATTCTTGAAAAATATTTGTCTCTAATATCAGAAACATGATTTACAACTGTTTGAAATTCAACACCAAGTTGATCTAACACTGGTTCAAATAATTTTCCAAGTGCAAGTACAATCAGAGCTTTTACTTCAAATGGAACTGATAATCCCAAAAATATTTCTTCGCCAAGTTTAATGCTTATTAAAAGTATAGCTGCGCCTATAAGTGGTAGTGCTGTTGCTAAACTATCAATAATACTTGTGTAGGAATTAATTATCCTATCAATTGTGCCTGAAGCAGGAGTACGTATTATTTCTAATTTTAATTTATTGTACGCAAAAAATGAGATCAACACAAAAAAAGAATAAGCAACCAATGGAAGCCACCAAAATTTAAACGGTACAATATCACCAGTTGCAGGCTGCCATGAAGGAAAAAGCGATTTTGCAAGATCAATTGTAATATTACCTAAAATTGGCACTTCTGATAGATCCAAATAAAATGATATAAATAGTGCAAGAAATGATATTATAGCGGGTTTTAATATTATTGTAAACTTAATATTTCTTATTGCGGATTTTGTGTATTCCTCAAGTTCTAACTCAAGTTCATTGTTCGCTACATCAGGATTTAAAAGACTTTTTGTTGTATTGTCTTTTTGTTTAATAGTTGTGTTTGACATCAGTCTCCTCAAAATTTCTTTATAAAACTATATTTATAGAAAATGCATAAAATTAATTTTCAACTAACCAAAACGGATTGTGTTTAAGACAATTATCATACCAATACTCCTTTAATTGTTTTTTGTGTTTCGAATTATCTTTTTTAGCGGATTAAACTAATCAATTTAAAAGCATCAATTTCAATTAATTAAAGAGCTATTTAATAACGCATAATAATTTTAAGCCTAAAAATATTGAATTACCAGACAATAATTTGTTCGATCCAAATTAAATATTTTGTAAAGTATTCCAATTTTCTACAATAGGTTAAAAATTCTTTACAATTCCGTAATTATTACCTGAAGAATCCTAATTATTTAATATGTTTTTGAATCTATAATTTGATATTTAATTTATTTCTATCTTTAAAGTACATCTTTCGATAAATATAATTTGTTAACAGTTAAGTGGAAATGAAACTAAGTAAAAATCCAAGATTATTGGAGATAAATGCCCGGGTATGGATAAAACGATTTGGGAACTACTGTAAACTCTCAACTATACCCGATGATGAATTTACCAAGTGGAAAGAGCTCGGTATTGATATGATTTGGCTTATGGGTGTTTGGGATAATAATAAATCTGTAATAGATGAATACTGTTTTGAGCCCGAACTAATTTCATCATACAACGACGCATTAAAAGATTGGAAGAAAGAGGATGTTATTGGCTCACCCTATTCAATCGATAGGTATGAGATAAATCCTTTATTGGGAAATAAAGAAGATTTATTATCTTTTAAGAAAAGATTAAATGATGCTGGGATTAATCTTATACTTGATTTTATTTGTAATCACTTTAGCGCTAAATCATCTTTGATATGGACAAACAAAGAAATTTTTCTTCCTGCGGATGAATATATTTTTAAAAATGATCCTTACACATTTTATCCTTCACCTGATAACAGTAATGAATATCTTGCCCACGGAAGAGATCCATTGTTCCCCCCATGGAAAGACACCGCACAAGTAAACTTTTACAGCACAGAAGCACGTAATTATCTTACTTCTGTTTTAATTGAACTTACTGATTTATGTGACGGTGTAAGATGCGATATGGCAATGCTTCCGCTTAATAATATTTTTTATAACACGTGGATTGGCGTACTTAAAAAGTATGGATTTGAAAAACCCGATAAAGAGTTTTGGGAAGAAGCTATCACCGCAGTAAAAAAAAAAAGGATGATTTTATTTTTATAGCAGAAACTTATTGGGACCTTGAATGGCAGTTGCAAAATCTTGGATTCGATTTTACTTATGATAAACGGTTAACGGATAGACTGATCGCGGGTAATATTCATAGTATTAAGGAGCATTTACAAGCTGAAATTACCTATCAGGAAAAATCAGTTAGATTTTTAGAAAATCACGATGAAGATCGTGCGTTAGTAAAATTTGGTAGAGAAAGATCAATTGCTGCTGCCGTGGTTGCAAGTACGATTTCCGGTATTACTTTTTATTTTGATGGGCAATGCGATGGTAAAAAAGTAAAATTACCTGTTCAGCTTGGTAGAGAACCTGAAGAAAAGCAAGATGAAAAGATTAAGGAATTTTATCGTAATCTTTTTAAAATCACAAAAGCAGAAGTTTTTAGAAATGGAAATTGGAAACTACTCGAGCCGCATTCTGTGGCTGAAAATGATTATACTTATGATAATTTACTTGCATGGGAATGGCGTTTAGGTAATGATTTGAGAATAGTTGTTGTAAATTATAATAATTCCACATCGCGGTGTAGGCTAAAGTTTGAAATAAAATCCGATTCTGACGAAATAATTCTATCAGATCTTATTAATAACATCAATTATAAACGATCAGTAAAAGAAATTTCTGAAAAAGGATTATTTATTGAACTTAAAGCTTTCAACAGTCACATTTTTTCTTTTTGTGAAGCCGAAGCCGAGTAGAATTTAGATCACAATATAGAAATCGGAATAATTTCTACCTTATAATCTCTTTTAATTTTAACCTTTCATTTTTATGTTAGCGAAACCAATAAATAAATTAGGCATCAAACAGATTGAGTTATGGCAAAAAAAAACAATAATATAAATCGTGAACGAAAAATCGGTAAACAGGTTGTTGATAAAAAACCTGGTATGGACCCAAAGTTAAAAAGTACAATTTGGACTGTAATTACAATAATCACTTTAATTGTATTTTTTATTGTTAATAATACCAGAACTGAACCTGAAGAGGGTCCGTACCCCCAAATTATACGCCTATACAAAATAACTCTGCAAGATAAATCCTAAAATGAAAGGAAACTGAAGATATGATAAAACTAGTTTTGATAATTTTAATTACGTTAAGTATAAATACTTTTAGCATTGAAAATAATAACACAAAAGGAAAGCCAGTTAATTCTGAAAATAGTATTAATAATCCTGATGGTGATAAAGCACCTGATTTTTCGTTAAAATCATTTGAAGGTAAGACTATAAAGCTTTCTGATTATAAGGGTAAAGTTGTAATAATAGATTTTTGGGCAACATGGTGCCCTCCATGCAGAAAAGGAATCCCTGATCTTGTTTCAATTCAAAATGATTTTACTAAAGATGTTATTATAATTGGTATTTCGTTAGATGGTGAAAAAACAATAAAAGATGTTCCTAGTTTTGTAAAAAGCTACGGAATAAATTATCCTATTGTTTATGGTGATGAAAAAGTAGTTTCAGCATATGGTGGTATTGAAGGAATACCCACAGCTTTTATAATTGATAAAAAAGGAAATGTGGTTGATAAACATGTTGGGCTTGTTCCAAAAGATACTTATGTGAACAAGATTAAAGAATTGTTAAAGTAATTTTAAATCTGATTTAAAATAAAAAATCCTTATTCATAAAAGCGAATAAGGATTTTTTTGTTCCGTCTCGTTGTACAAAAACTTAAGAACCGCTTCTTAAAAATCTTGGTTCTTCTAAAGTTAACGTTATTGATATTCTATGAGAATCGTCTAGTCTTTCTACTGCTGATTCATTAAATCTTGCAAAAGAATAATCAATATTAAGTTTTGGTAATTTTACTCCCGCACCAACTGTAAATTGTTTAACGTCATTATATCCGCCTCTAACATAAACTAAATTCTGAAATGTGTATTCTATTCCGGCGTGCATATCAAAACTAACGGGACCAACATTAAAGTTTGAGGCAAATTGTCTGTTCTCAAATCTAATATCAAAATCTAAAGCTGGCATAATGTATCCACCAAGAAATTCTACAACTTTATACGCCGCGCCAACTTTTAAAGTTGGTGATACAAGTTCGTTTCTACCTGTGCTCCAAGCCACTAAGGTTGTTGTGGCATCTTGCAGATTAGCGCCAAGAAATAAATTTTCCATTGGTGTATAATAAGCGCCAACATCAAAACCAATTCCGGTTGCGCCATACTCAGCTAAATCTCTTCTGATAATTTTTGCATTAATTCCCCAATAAAAATCTTCTGTTTGTCTTTTAGCAAATGTTAAATAAAATGCCCAGTCCTGATTGCTGAATTCATTAATTAAGGAAGGATTAATTCTGTTTCTTGGATCGGTAATATCATAAACCACATTACCTTCGGGATTCACTAACGCTTCTCTTGTATCAGGAATTCCATCCACACCAAGTCTCATAACGCTTAATCCAAAACTCATATCTTCCTGAAATGGAATAGCTACCGCACCGTAATCGTAATTAACTAAATTGCCAAATTGTTCTGAGTGCATTAAAGCAAACTGCGGATAATTGATATTTGCAAGCCCTGCAGGGTTGTAATAACCTGATGTAACATCGTTAGCAACGGCAACAAATGAGCCTCCCATTCCAAGCGCTCGCCCGCCAACACCAAGAGCCATAAACTCACCGGCATATTTTGCAATTACGGTTTGTGCTTGCAATGATGTGCTAAGTATTATAAGAGTTGATAGAAGAAAAGCCGATTTTTTGAACATAAATTATAACTCCTGTTAGCAAAGTATATAAACTTAATGGAGAAAATTGAGAATTTGAGATATAAAGTCAAGGCTAAATTAATTAGAATAAACTGAATATTCTAATATTTACAAATTAATCTAAACCTTACTGAATTGTAAATGCACTACTGAGTAATTCATTCGATTGAATATCATCCAAATTATAGAATGTTCTAATGCGAAATTTACCGCTCTCATTAACTCTAACGCTATCAACAATCGTCTCCATAAAGCTAACAGATAGATCAATTCCAGGACAAAGTGCGAGGCAAGGCATACCAAAATTGGAATATTCAACCCAATTTCCATTTTCATCCTTATCGATATAATAAGCCACAGAAGTACAGCAGCTTGCAAGATACGCGGTTGTGGGATTATAATTAATTACTGTAAAGGTAATAGCTTCATTGTTTGTGTATGATGTTTTGTTTGTCTTTAGTGTAATCCCTGTATTTGCATTATTTGGATCTTCGGAACAACTGTAAACAAAAAGAGGAATGACGATAAAGAAAAATAATGTTTTCATTGTTCAACTCCTTTTCATCTGTGATTAAACTTAGAGTATTTTCTAAGTAATTACAAACAAATTTTTTTTGTTTATGAAAAACATTATTCAAAAGTTCACCTAATAATTAGCAAGTGTTTAATGTTGTTATTTATGAGCAGTTAACATGTATTCAATAAATTTAATTTATGATTCTCCAAATTATTTTTAAGTTTGAATAACATATTTTTCCCAAATATGTAACGAATAACTAAATAGCTAAAAATAATTTCTGGAGAATGCTATGAAGACCAAACTTCTGTTTGTTTTGTTTTTCTTTCTCACTATTCTAATCTCTTCAAATCTATACCCTCAAAATTCCGGAGAAATAATTTTTTCAAACAAACTTATTGATCCAAATAAACCAGCAAATCTTTTAATAAAATTTAATTCTGGTGATAATATTTATTCAGTAGCATTTCTACCAAACACCATAACAGCTTTAAGCAGTAACAAAAATTCTAAAAAAGTTAATGTTGAAGTATTTTTATATGAACTTAAACCACCATTGTATGATTATCAACAGCCTTTTGAAGAGCAACTGGAGTTCAGCAATCTGCAGGTTTCAGGCACCGCATTATCAGACAAACATTTACTGATTGATATAGCACCAAGCATAGAATCAATTACAGCTTATGGTAATAAGGATTTGTATTATGAAAAGTTTGGAAGCGATTTTTATGGACCTGTTAAATATTCGCTTGCTTTGGGAAAACTTTCAACGGGTAATCACACAATAATTGTTAGAATAAATATTAATTATAGCCCTGTTGCAGAAGGGAAATTTACTATAAGCGGAAGTGAATTTGATACTTATAATAATTTATCAACGCAACTAAATAAAGTGGCAGATAATCTAAAAACTAAAGATGCAGTTATGCCAAAAGCAGAAATGGTTGATAAAAAACTTGAAGCAGATATGATTTCGGTAATAAAAAATTCCAACACTTATAAGGATAGAATTAAAGGAGATATCATTCGTTTGGTTATAATTGATCCTGATTGGACAATCCGCAGAAATGAATTAACTGGGGTTATACTTCATCGATATATAAGAGCTACAATTGCAGTTAAAAATGCTGATGGAAGTTGCACTGTTTGGAAACTTGTAACATTTCAGCAGGATTATGTTGGTGGTAAATTTGGTAAAACTAAGTTTGATGGAGTTGGGGATCAATATAAAATACCCTGTGAGAATGTTGGTAAGTAGTTCTAAATAAAAATGAGATGACAACTTTTTCAACCAAAAAGTTGTCATCTCTTTGCGTAAAAAGAATAATAATTAAATTGTCGCTTAGGGGGATTTAGGGGGCTTACTTATTTTACTTTCCCCTGATTGGCAACGGCAGCAGCGGCTTTTGCTATTGCATCCTGATCACCAAGATAATAATGTTTTATTGGCTTTAAATTTTCATCCAACTCGTAAACTAACGGAATTCCTGTGGGAATATTTAACTCAACAATTTCATTTTCAGGAATGTTATCAAAATATTTAACTAACGCTCTTAGACTATTTCCGTGTGCTGTAATCAAAACACGTTTACCCGATTTTACCATCGGGGCAATTGTACCTTCCCAATAAGGGACAAAACGCGCAACAGTATCCTTTAAACATTCAGTAAGTGGAAGTTCATTTTCCTTAAGATCAGCATAACGCGGATCTTTACCAGGAAATCTATCATCGGTTTTTTCTAATGCTGGTGGCTGTGTGTCGTAGCTTCTACGCCAGATCTTAACCTGTTCCTCACCAAACTTCTGAGCGGTTTCAGCTTTGTTTAATCCCTGTAAAGCGCCGTAATGTCTTTCGTTCAATCGCCAATGGCGAATAACAGGAATCCACATTAAATCCAATCCATCAAGTGTTATCCATAAAGTTCTGATTGCTCTTTTAAGGACAGATGTGTATGCGATATCAAATTTATAGCCTTCATTTTTTAAAACTTCACCAGCGTTTTTTGCTTCTGCTAATCCTTTTTCAGAAAGATCAACATCAGTCCAGCCAGTAAAACGATTTTCTTTATTCCAGGTACTTTCTCCGTGACGTAATAAAACTACTTTGTACATTTAATCTCCAATACTTTTAAATAAATATATTTTTCACACATAAAAATATGAAAGGCTGATCATATGTGAAATGAATATTCCTAGCACAAATAAATTATCTTTTGAAAACACCAAATAGTTTATCCAGTGTTCCTTTTTCCAGTTTTGCAATCAGTTCAAGTTCACCTGCATCAAGCCAAATGCCTTCACACTGGAAACATTTATCAACATGGATTCCTTTGTAATCAACTTCACCGAGTTCCATACCGCACTTAGGACACCTCATAAAGTGAAGTTCCTTTAGTTTTTTCTTCTCCTCTTCAGCCATTTTTTTTAGTTTCTCAACTTCAATTTTTTTTCTTCGTTCTAACTCTATTTTTGTGAAGTATTCCTCTTCTTTGTCACTGGGTTTAACAGGCATGTTAAATCTCCTTCTTTAATTTGTCGGTGAAATGTTATGATTTATTTTTTATTTAGAATGAATTTTATTTGAGCTCATGAGTTTTTTCATCATACTTACCTTTTAGTTCATCAACTTTGGTGTTTTTCCACAGTGGAACTTTATCAAAGTAAGCTGCTCTTCCAATTATATGTGCTGCAACAGGTGCAGTTAAAAATAAAAAAGTAATTATGATAATCGCTCTTGCAGAAATTCCTATATCCTGCCAGAACAAAGCTGTTCCGAGAAGGACAAGCCCAACTCCTAATGTAGATGCTTTTGTTGTTGCAGACATTCGTGTATAAAGATCGGGCATTCGGATTATTCCAATTGCAGATATCAGGATGAAAAATGCACCAAGAAGAATTACTATTCCGCTTAAAATTTCTATCACTTTCTTGTGCTCCTTTCCAGGTAATAAGCAAAAGCGACAGTTCCCAGAAACGCCAGAAGAGCCACAATTATTCCCACATCAAGAAAAGTAGTAGTCTTATTTTGAATTGCATAAACTGCAACAAAACCAATAGCATTTGCAGCTAATAGATCAAGCGCAACAATGCGATCTTCAATAGATGGACCAATTGCAAGTCTGATAAAAATAAGTATCAGCGATATACCAATTACTATTATTGAAATGTTTACTGCAATTTCAAGGAAACTCATCGCAGCACCTCAAGAAGTCTTTTCTCCATTCCATTTTTTATTTCTGCTATGAACTTTTCTGTGTCATCAAAATAAAGTGTGTGGATGTACAAAACCTTTTTATCCTTTGAAACATCAAGACTTAGTGTGCCGGGAGTTAATGTAATTAAGTTTGCAAGAAGCGTAATTTCCATATCCGTTTCTGCATCTAAAGGGACGGCAACAATTCCCGGTTGCATATAATCTTTTGGAGTTACTATATCGAATGCAACTTTAAGATTAGCAACTATAAGTTCTTTAACAAAGTAGAAAAAGAAACCTATAGCTTTCGGAATTTTCCTAAAGTAGCTCGTTCCTCCCAAAGCAGATTTTGAAATCCAGAGAATTAAGTAACCAATAATCAAACCTTCAATAAAATTTTCGGCAGTAACTTCTCCGCTTAGTAGCATCCATGCAATTGCTAAAAGAATATTTAATAAAAACTGGTTCTTCATTACAATCCTAACACTTTTGTAATATATTCATTTGGATTCAGCAATTGTGCTGCAGCATTATTTGCAATGTTAATAAATGGTTCAGCATTTAACCCTATTATAATCGTAATCAAAGCTAAAACTATAATCGGGCTGAATATCAATACTTTTTTGGAAATTGAAACCGATGAAAAAGAATCATCAAGTATGTTTTCATTGCCACGCGGATCATTTTTCCAGAAAGCTTCGTTCCAGATTTTTGTCATTGAAAAGAGAGTGAGCAATCCTACAATCAATGCTACAACGACAATAAACATTTGATTTAATTCTAAACCTGCTTTTATCACAACAAACTTTGCCCAGAAACCTGAAAGGGGCGGAATACCAGCTAGTGAAAGTGCAGGAATTAAAAACAGCAATCCAAGCAAAGGATAATATTTATAAAGTCCGCCAATCTTTTTAAGCTCAAAGCTTCCTTTCATCTTATCCACAACGCCGCTAACAAGGAATAAGTTTGTCTTTACAATTATGTGGTGAATGATATAGAAAATTGCTCCCGCAATTGCTAGTGGAGAAAATAAAGCAAGTCCCATAATCATATAACCAATTTGGCTGATGATGTGGAATGAAAGAATTTTTCTCATATCGTTTTGCGATGCTGCACCAAGCACTCCCGTTAACATTGTAAATCCTGCAATTACTAAAAGTACAGTATGAGTAAAATTTGTATCCTGAACAAATATTAATGTGAATACTCTTATTAAAGCATAAACACCAACTTTAGTAAGCAGTCCTGCAAAGATTGCTGAGACAGCAATTGGCGGAGTATGATATGATGCCGGAAGCCAGAAGAAAAGTGGAAACACAGCAGCTTTAATTCCAAATGCAACCATAAATAAAAAGGATACAACAGTAACTAATTCTTTATGTTCAACTAAAGGAATCTTCCGGGCAATATCTGCCATATTGAGTGTACCGACAATTCCGTACAGTATTCCAACTGCGGCAAGAAAAATTGCTGACGAGACAAGGTTCAGAGTAACATATTTGATTGCGCCTTCAAGTTGTTCACGTTTTCCTCCTAAAGCGAGAAGCACGAAAGATGAAATTAACATTACTTCAAACCAAACGTAAAGATTGAAAATATCTCCAGTTAAAAAGGCACCGTTAATTCCCATCAAAAGAAATTGAAGCAGAGGATAGTACAGAAACTTCTCGCGCTGTTCATCCATTGAGCCGAGAGAATAAATTGATGTCGCTAATCCGATTACGGCCGTTATCAAAACCATAATTGAGGCAAGAAGATCAGCAACCAGTGATATACCGAATGGTGCCCGCCAGCTTCCAACTTGAAGAGATAAAATACCTGAACTGTTTACGTCCGAAAGAAGCAGTCCGGCAACAACTAAAGAAAATATTGATGCAATAACATTCAATATTTTATGAACTCGTACATTCTTCCAGAAGAAAAGCATACTTACCGCAAATAAAAGAGGAACTATTATCGGCAGTACAATAATCAGATTCATTACTTATCCTCTTTCAGTTCATCTGTTGATTTCATTTCATCAAGATCATCTGTTCCAACAGTTTGATAAGCACGTTTGAAAAGAACTATTGCAAATGCCTGCACACCAAAACCAATAACGATAGCTGTAAGTATTAATGCCTGAGGTAAAGGATCGGCAAATGGTTCAACTAATTTTGTTCCATCAGCAGGAACGAAAGCGGGAAAACCTTTTGTAACTCTTCCAATTGTAAATATTAAAAGATTTGCAGCGTGTCCCAAAAAGATTAATCCGATAATTACTTTAACCAGACTTCTGCGCAGGATCATATAAATTCCTGCTGTATAAAGAACGCCAACTAATATTGCGAGAAGAAACGTCATTATTTATCCTCCTCTGCAATTGAAAAAATAATTTTAGTGACTATTCCAAGTACAAGAAAGTAAACGCCGAGATCAAACAAAAGTGGAGTACCGACTTTACCAATAACTGGAAATTCATTATTAGCCCATACGCCAGTCATAAAATTCTGACCATTAATCACAGATATGAATGCACTGACAATAGCAAGAAGTAATCCTATCGCAATTAATTTAATTGGTTCAGCTTTAAGTAATTTCTTTGCTTCTTCAACACCATTTGCTATTAAGTAAAGTGCATAAGCAGCGGCTGCTACAAGTCCTCCAACGAATCCACCACCGGGTTCATTGTGTCCGCGTAGTAAAAGAAAGAATGAAAATATCAGCATTAAGGGAAGAAGATATCTTGAAGCGGTTGAAAGAATAATTGAATACATTATTTATCACTCTCCTTCAGCCTTAACTTAAGCAGAGCATAAACACCGATAGCAGCAACTGCAAGTACAGCAATCTCTCCAAGCGTATCAATTGCACGGAAATCAACAAGAATAACATTTACTATATTTCTACCTTTACCTTCAGGTAGACTTGCATCGGCAAAATATTTTTTTAATTCTGATTGCATTTCACCAGCTGTTACAAGTAGAACGATCATCGTCATAAAAATTCCAACACTACCTGCAATTATTGCATCTCTGATTTTGACGACTGGTTTGGAAAACTTTAAGTACTTTGGGAGTTTATAAAGAACAAGTACAAAAAGTATAACTGTTAATGTTTCAATTGCAAAAGTTGTTAGTGCGAGATCTGGAGCGCTGTAAAGAATAAAAATAATTCCCATTGCAAAACCTACTACTCCAAGAGATACAATTGCTTTTAATCTTGAATCTGAAGTGATTACAAGAATAGTTGAAGCAATTATCATAAGGGCAATAATCAATTCATAAATAGTTATGTCAAGATTAATTACTAATGAACCAATCCCAGGACTTCTGAACAAAGTATATCCAGCTAAGCCCAAAGTTGTAAGAATTATAAATATGATATAATATCTTAAATAGCCGTTTTGAAGAACTTTTGTTTGCAGCTTTGCAAATGATAGTGTTCCATTTAATATCCTTTCATACCAGTATGAAGGTTTTATAAATTTCGTAAGAGAAATGTTATCAAGCGCTTGGATAATTTGTTTCCTGAAATAGTAGATGCTTATTCCTAACGCAAGAGTTATAAAGCTTAATAGTAAAACAAAATTGAATCCATGCCAAAGTTTAACTGTTATTCCCAACTCCTCAGCTATTATGCTGATTGTTGTTTGATCAAGTAATTTTTGAATGAAGACATTAGGAAACATCCCTGATAATAATCCAAACACAGAAAGAACAAGAGGTCCAATAAGCATTTTTAATGGCGCTTCGTGTGGCGATTTAGGAGTTGGAAGAAGATTCCCGAAGAACGGTTTTATTCCAACAAGAATTGTAACCATTACAACAAAAGCATTTGAAATTACAGCAAGCGCAAGTAAGAAGAATCTGAAATTTTCAACTTCCAGTATCGAGGAGTAAACGGTTTCTTTGCCAATAAATCCAACGAGCGGAATAATTCCCATCATAGAAAACGATGCAAGCAGCGCAGCTATCATTGTAACGGGTAGAAATTTCCTTAATCCACCGAGTATTGAAACATCACGGGTACCTGTTTCGTGATCCAAAGTTCCGGCAACCAGAAATAAAGTTCCTTTATAAAGTGAATGAGCCACAAGAAAAATGAAGAAGGCTTTTATCGCAAGGTTTGATCCGATTCCCAAAAGCATTGTTAAAGTGCCAAGCACACTTAAAGTTGAGTAAGCCAGAAGTTTTTTTAGATCAGTTTGTTTGAATGCCAGTAGAGCAGCAATGAACATCGTGATTGTTCCTGCAACAAGAATTGTATCCTGCCACAAAACAGTTCCGCCAATTGCGTGATTTAGTCTTGCAATTAAATAAATTCCTGCTTTCACCATCGTTGCAGAATGTAAATATGCACTTACGGGAGTAGGAGCTTCCATTGCATTCGGTAACCAAAAGTGGAAAGGGAATTGAGCGGATTTTGTAAAGGCACCAAGCAGAACTAAAATCACGATTGCTGGATAAAGACTCGAACCAACAATTGTAGAATGCATATTGTAAAGAGCAGAAATCTCAAAGCTTCCGGAGACTTGAGCGAGAAGAATTAATCCAGCCATTAATGCAAGTCCGCCTCCGCCCGTTACAAGTAAAGCCTGCAGCGCTGATTTTCTTGATGATTCTTTGTGATGATTAAACCCAATCAATAAATATGAGCTAATGCTTGTTAATTCCCAGAATACAAAAAGAGTAATCATATTATCAGAAAGCACAAGTCCGATCATCGATGTCATAAACACACCGATGTATAAATAAAATCTTCCCGTCTGTTCGTAGTCTTTCATATAGCTGCCTGCATATAGAAAAACTGCTGTTCCAATTAGAGTGATTATCAAAACGAAGGTAAGACTTAATCCATCAAGCAGGAAAGTAAAATTAATTCCTAGTGAAGGAATCCAGTTAGTAGCTTCTTTAATAACATTTCCCGATACAATTTCATTGTATTTAAGAAAGAAACTTATGAACATGTAAAGCGGAAAAGATGCAGCAATCCATCCGAAATAATTCTTTGTTCTTTTATAAATAAAAGGAGCAAGAGCTGAAGCAATAAATCCTATTATTAAAAGGTTTAGCATCAAAATATTTTACTTTATAAACTTTTTTTTGTGGATATATGATAAGAAAATAACTAAAAATAAAACTAAAAGTATAGCTTGTTAGTTCCAAAATTAAAAAAATACTTACTAATTGTACGATTCATTATTATCTGTAAACAAGTATCAAACTATATTGTCTTTTGAAATCTTAAGCTGTACACTTTTTATTTTATCTTCCATTGTTTGCTCACGATCAATTCTGGTTCCCACTCTCAATGTTGTGGAAATTCTTGGTGCACCCATTTCGTGAACTTTTTCATGACATTTTTTAACAGCTGAGAACACATCATCCCACTCACCTTCAATGTTTGTTCCATAAGCATGGAGCATAGTATTTAAACCAGCTTGCTTAAGAATTTTTTCACATTCTGCAACATATTTTGAAACAGATAAACCAACTCCAATTGGTACAATGCAAAAATCTACTATTACTTTCATTTAAATCCTTATTTCAGTAAATGATTGTTATAAGATAAAAATAATTAATTATAACTAATAAGATAATGTGCAATTAAGATTAGGCTTTGTGAAGATAAGTTTATTGGATGTCATTGCGAGGAATCCCAAGGGGATGACGAAACAATCTGTCTTTGATGGATTGCTTCACCCAACTAAAGTTAGATTCGCAATGACTATTTCTTTTTTATATCAAACTAAAACTTTTTAGTACTAATATTCCTAATGATATTGTAAATACAGATCCAAGCGTTGATATCATAATTATGTTTCCTGCAAGTTTAGAGTTTGCACCCATTACATCAGCCATAACAAAGCTTGCAATTGCGGTTGGACATGCAAACAAGATAAACATTATTCCCAAATCAGTACTTTTATATCCCAACAGGTAAGCGCCAAAGGTTAGGAGGATTGGAATTACAATAATTTTTATTACTGAAGCTGAGAATGCCAGATTTGAAGCTCGTTTTAAATTATCTGTGTTTAATGAACCTCCGATTCCAATTAATGCAAGCGGCAAAGCAAGATCTGCAAGAAAAGTTCCTGTTGAAACAAACATATTTGGTAGATTGATTTTATAGTATGAAAATGGAAGTGCGAAAATAACTGCGAGTATCAGTGGGTTTAATAGTATATCAATAAACGCTGATTTTATTATTGATTTTTCTTTAGTACGCAATGGAATTGTTAATACAATTACTGCAAGTACATTATATAAAGGGAGTAAAAAGGCTAAAATTATTGTGGCTTTACCAAGCGCATCGTGTCCAAATAAATTAGAAATAAGAGCAAGTCCAACAATCGCGTAATTACCCCTGAACGCCCCTTGAATAAATGCACTTTTGTCAGCAGGAGTTTTAATATAGGGAATTGTGCCGAGCCAAATTAATAAGTAAGTGATTGTTGTTCCGGCATATATGTATGCGATTTGGCTAAACTCAAACACTTGTGATAAATCCAGAACTGAAATTTTAAGAAAAATAAAAACCGGAAGTGATATTTGAAAAACAAATTTTGAAGTTACATCTACAAAAATTTCATTTATTATTTTTCTTTTTCTTGCAAAAAATCCAACCGCGATTATTAAAAAAACCGGTGCAACAATGTTTGCAGTAAATAATATATTATCAAGCAAAAGAGTAACCCATTACATTTCTATTTATTTTGATTGTCAAATAGCTCTTTAAATTTTTCAGGTACGGAAACAAGTTTATTTGTTTTGTAATCAAAAAAAGCAATGCCGGTTTTAGCGCGAGCAATTTCTTTTCCGGTTTCTTTGTTAGTTATTCTAAAAATAAAGTCACATCCGGTTTTAATAAAATTATCAACTATTACTTCAAAAACTAAAATGTCCCCGTGATAACCCTGTGATTTATATTGCAGTGCGGCATCAAACATTATTATTCCAGCGCCGCATGTATCAACTTCGGAGAAGCCCCAATTTTTTAGAAATAAAATTCTTGCTTCGTGTACCATAGAAAGGATAGAGTCGTTGCTCAAATGTCCGGCAAAGTTCACATCATAAACTCTAACAGAAATTTCTGTAGTAAAAATAAATTTATTTGGCAGGTCTATTTTTATTCGTTGCATGGTAACAATATTTTTAATTTGAATACACTAAAATAATGAAAATAGATATAATCTTTTTGATTAGAAGGTTTATCAAATTAATTGATAGATGTTTATTGGAGCTGGTAATCCTTTGATGATAACATCATTGTGCCTGATAGGTTCAAAATCTATATGAGCATTTTTATAAACGGATTCTGAAATTAGAATTGTTGAGTTAAGTTCTTTATTTATTTGTTCAAGTCTCGCGGCAATTATTACAGGCTGACCGGTAATCGAATATTGCTTTCGTTCACTTGTTCCGACATTCCCGGTTACAACCTCACCCGCATTTATTCCGATTCTTATTACGGTTTCGGGAATTATTCCGTTGTCGCTTCTTCTTTTTAGTTCTTTATGTATTTCTAACGCTGCATTTACTGCAAGCTGGCAATCATTATCATGCTCAATCGGAGCTCCAAAAATAGCCATCAAACCATCACCCATAATTTGGTTTACTATACCTTTATTTCTATTTATTATTTCTATAATAAAAGAGAAAACATTATTCTGATATGCGATAATTTCTTCGGGCGATTTATTTTGAGCAAAGATTGAAAAATTTCTTATATCCAAAAACATAATTGCAGCAAATCTAACTCTACTTTGAACTTCAAACTTATTTTCTACCAATTCATTTACAACTTCTATAGAAATTTGCTGACCAAAAAGTTTTTGAATTTCATTTCTTTCCTCACGTACTTTATAATGCTTTAGTAATCCTTTTTTTATTTGATTAGTTATTAATCCCGCAGTATGACCGGAAACAAAAAATAAAGCTGCTGTACCTATGTAAGAAGGGAAGAAAGAAACAGCGCTTATAAATTCATCAGGGAAAGGTTTTGTAGTTAGGTACCAAGCAATTGCAAGATATTGAATTGCGGCAACAGTTCCTGTAAAAACACAAAGTTTAAAATCAAGCTCAAGAGAGGAAAGCATTATGATTAAAAAATACAATAATGCAAGTGGCGTAAAAAGCGGATACACAGATGGAAGTTGGAAAGAATATATAATTAGTATAACGCTCGGAATACTTATTTCGATAAGTGCGTTAACATATCTGATAAGTATAAATGCTTTAACTCCGTAACGGTTCCAACGTTTTACAGCACGACTAACAAACAAAGCACGTATAAATATAGCTCCCAGTATAATTAATGTTAACTCAATTATAATAGGAAAATGGGAGATGTCTTTAAACTGTTTATTAAAAACTATCGAAAGCAATAATACTAATACAATTAAAAACCCAATTATACCAGCAAGCACTTTTGAGCGAAAACTTTCGTTTGAAATTATTTCTTCTGAGAATATTTCTTCAAAAAGTTTTGTAGTGTTTTTAATCATTTTTCAATTATTTTTTTTGCTGACTTTATTGTCTGTGGTCATACTATCAAAATAGAAACTATATTCTCTAATCTTATCTATTCAATCAATTTAGGATCCATCTTTAACCGATAAATAAATAATTCATATAATAAACTAATAAAGTTTTGTAATTTATTGCAATTCTCGTTAAACCATAAAAACTATTCCCCATTAAATTAAGCTTTCTATTACCTTAAATTGTCTAACAAGTTGATTTAACTTTCAACTATAAAATCGGAGTAAAATTATGTATAGCAAAACCAAAATCATTTTTGCAGGATTATTAGTAACAATCTTTTTATTTGGATGTAAATCTGAATTGAATTCGCCTGATAGAAATGATTTCTTAAGTGATCAGCTGAGTTTTGAAACTGTCGATAACGATCTTGCTTTAATGAAAGATGGCGGGAGGCCGTTAGATAGTGCTGCCGGAGTATTTTCAATTGGTTGGAATGAAATTTTCAGACCTTTTATGGATAGTTCAGGAATAAAAGGAATGGCATTTGCAGTAGCTTTTGGTGAAAGAGGAACTGATCTGCAGCATTTAAGAAAGTTTGGTCTGGATATGGGAAGCATATTTATTAATTATTCCGGTAATCAGGTTGAAATGTACAAACATAGTCATTCTATGCGTGGAGTAGCTTACAGTTTATTTGAAAGACCTTTCGGTAAATGTGAGTCAGAGAACATGCTTGAATTTGTGCCTAACACTGATTACCAATTTGAAGTATCTGGTTCAGAAAATTTTGCACCTATTACAATTACCTTAACATCACCTTCTGCATTAATGAATATAACGAGTCCAACGTTTGGTGAATTTATAAATCCTACTGAAGATCTTACAATTAATTGGGAAGGTGGTAATGAAGGAAAAGTTGGAATTAGATTAATGCCAGGTTTAAAATCTGGTAAAGGACCCGGTGGAAAACCAGGAGGACCTGGCAAAGACCCCAAACCGCCAATGGATCACGTAATGTTTATTATACTGAAGACAAACACCGGCACTTATACATTTTCTGCTCAACAGATTCAAAGTATTCTAAATGGAATTCAGGCAGACGGTTTAAGAGCAGAGGTTTCCCAAATGGATTTTGGTGAAGTTGAACACGAAAATGGAATGATTAACACCGCAATAAGGAACGGTAACAGCGTTATGATGAGAATTCAGCAATAAGAAATAAAAAATTTTTTTATGAAGCCGCTCTTAGAGCGGCTATTTTACTATATAAGTTTATTATACCAATCTGCCCTTAAATATTAAGCAATAAAACCTCAATACTCTCTACAAATCGATTTAACCATTAAACTGTCTTTTTATAATTCAAAATTGCCAGCGTATTAAAACCAATTGCGAACAAAGATATAATACAAAGATATCTTAAAATATCTGTAAAGCCGCTTCCTTTTAATACTATCATTCTCATCACTTCAATAAAGTAGCTTACGGGATTCAGGTATGCAAGTATGCGTGCCCAACCGGGCATATTCTCAATTGGTGCAAATAGTCCGCCAAGCAGAATAAAAACTGTCATAATGAAATATGAAATAAACATTGCCTGCTGCTGGGTTTCTGCAAATGTAGAAACTAATAGTCCAAATCCTAAAAGTGCAATTAAGTATACAGCTGCAAATAAATAAATTAAAAAAGGATTGCCTGCTGGAAAGATTCCATAAACAATGTAGCTGATACCAAATCCTATAGAAAGTACAATGTTCCCAATAATCCAAAAAGGAATTAGTTTGCCTAAAATAAATTGATACTTTTTAATAGGAGAGACATTTAATTGTTCAATTGTTCCGTCTTCTTTTTCTTTAACAATATTAATTGCTGTTAAAAGAAACCCAACTAATGTAACCAATAAAACCAAAACACCGGGAACCATAAAATACTTGTAGTTCATTTTAGGATTAAACCAGTTGCTGGTGGTTATTTCAATTATAGGTTGTGGATTTAAACGAGGTGTTTGTATCCACTCTACTCTAACTTCGCTGTTAAAATCCTGTATAATTGCATTAGCATAAGAAACTGAAAGTCCTGAAGCTTGTCCGTTTATGGCATTAGCAACAATCATAGTTTTGGATTTATTATCTCTTATTAAATCCCTTTCAAAACCTTGCGGAATTTCTACTATCAGATCTGCTTTATCTTCTTCAACTACTACTAAAGCATCTTTATAGGTTTCAGAAACATTTGTGAGTTGAAAATAACCTGAAGATGTAAATTTGTTAATCAGTTGTCTTGAATATTCGGAATGATCATGATCAACAATACTCATATTTATATTTTTCATCTCATAATTAGCTGCATTTGGCAGAATAATTAATTGTACTACGGGCAACGCAAATATCATTCTAATCATAAGTTTATTACGTAGTATCTGCAGAAATTCTTTTCTTAATAAAAAAAATAAAGTCCTCATTGCAACCTAACCTTAAATCGTTTTATACTGAGACCTAAAAAGAATGTTGTCATTCCAATAATTATTAATAACTCTTGCCAAATTTCGAAAAGACCAATTCCTTTTATCATCACATCTTTAACCATAATTATATACCATTTAGCTGGAATGACATTAGAAATGATCTGCAGTATTAGAGGCATATTTGCAATAGGAAAAGCGTATCCGCTAAGCATTACAACAGGCAGCATCAAACCCATTAAAGAAATAATCATCGCAGCTTGTTGAGAACTTGTTACCGTGGATATTAAAATCCCCAAAGATAATGCGCATATGATGTATATAACTGTTATAAAACCTAAAAGTAGAAAGCTTCCTTGAATTGGAATTCCAAAAACAAAATTACTAATTAGTAAAATTGTGATTACATTTATTAGTGAAACTATAAAGTAAGGAATAACTTTACTTGCAATAACTATCGAAGGCTTCATAGGGGAGACGAGAAGAACTTCCATTGTTCCTATTTCTTTTTCCTTAACTATTGAAATGGATGTCATCATTGCAGAGATTAGCAGCAGAATCATACCCATTACACCTGGCACAGAAGAATACTCTCCTTTTAACTGTGGATTGTAAAGCATTCTGATTTCCGTGTTAATTGTGTAGGGTAAATCCTTGTTTTGATTTAATTCTTGTTGATACTCCCTTACAATCGCACTTACATAATTAGTTAAAGTGGTTGCCTGATTAGGATCAGAGGCATCCGTTATAATTTGAATTTGTGCTTTGTTTGTATGCAAAAGATCGTTTTGAAAATTTGATTGAAAAACAATTGCTAATTTTATTCGTCCCGTCTTAAATGTTTTTTCAATTTGATCGTTGGATGAAAGAGTTCTTTCAATATCAAAGTAAGTACTGCTTTCAATTCGAGTAATAATATTTTGCGTTGCCTCATCTTTTGAATTATCTAAAATTGCAATATTGCAGTTTCGGGTTTCAGTTGTAATTGCAAATCCAAATATTAACAATTGCACAATGGGTAAACCCAAAAGTACAAGCATCGAACGCTTATCTCGCAGGATGTGGTGGAACTCTTTTTTTACAAACGTTAAAAGCTGTTTCATAAAGATCAATCTCCTCTTTTCGCACTTCGGGCAAGTTTCACAAATACCTCGTCCATAGATTTAGCATTGAATTGTTTTTTTAATCCTGCCGGTGAATCCAATGCTTTAATCACTCCATCAACCATTATTGAAACACGATCGCAGTACTCCGCTTCATCCATATAATGCGTTGTTACAAAAACCGTTATTCCGTTATGAGCAGCTTCGTAAATCATATCCCAAAATTGTCTTCTGGTAATTGGATCAACACCGCCTGTTGGTTCATCAAGAAAAACAATTTTAGGTGTGTGAAATATTGCAGTGCTGAACGCCAGCTTTTGTTTCCAGCCAAGCGGAAGAGAACTGACTAATTTATTTGCATCATTTTGTAAGTTTAATTTTTCCAACAGCTCATTACATTTCGTTTCGATTTCGCTATTACTTAGTCCATAAATTCCACCAAACAGAGTAATATTTTCCTTTACAGTTAGGTCCTCATAAAGAGAAAATTTTTGACTCATATATCCGATACTTCTTTTTATATTTTCTGTGTCTTTATAAACATCGAAACCCGCAATGTTAGCATTACCGGAACTTGGTTTTGAAATACCTATGAGCATTTTCATAGCCGTGGTTTTACCAGCGCCATTAGCCCCTAAAAAGCCAAAGATCTCACCTTTGTAAACTTCAAAAGTCAGTTCATTAGCTGCGATAAAATCTCCAAATTTTTTTGTGAGTTTATCTGTTTTAATTACAATTTTATTATTCATTTTTTATTTCAATTACATAAGAAACTTGATTCATTTGTCATTCCCATGAAAACAGGAGTCTAAATTCATTAAGTAAAATGGATTCCCACTTTCGTAGGAATAACTAAACTCCACTCTCAATCTTGGTGATAGCATCCGGCTGGGCTTTCATTAATTGCATAAAGCAATCCTCTATTCCTGGCTCAATTTTTTTTATTTCCAGATTACTTTGATTTTGTAAATAAGATTTGAGTTTATTCAAATCAAAATTATTATCATTTAAAACAAGGTGATGTTTATCCCCAAATGCAAAACACGATTTTGTTTCAGGAAAACTTCTTAAATCTGTTAGGAGCTTAAACATATTATCAGAACGAACAGCATAAAGATTGTTATCAAATCTATCAACAATATTTTGCGGTGTATCTATTTCTAAAAGTTTGCCATTTTGAATAAGCGCAATCCTATCACAAAGTTTTGCTTCATCCATATAAGGTGTCGATACAAGAATACTTATTCCTTGCTCTTTTAATCGTTTCAACATTTCCCAAAATTCTTTTCTGGATACAGGATCTACACCGGTGGTTGGTTCATCCAGAAATAATACTTTTGGTTTGTGAATTAGTGCACAGCAAAGAGCAAGTTTCTGTTTCATTCCGCCGCTAAGTTTTCCAGCACGACGTTTCTTGAAAGGTTCGAGTTGTATATAAATATCAGCGATTAAATTATAGTTTTCCTCAATGGTGGTATTAAATATTGTAGCGAAAAATTCTAAATTTTCTTCAACAGTTAAATCCTGATAAAGCGAAAACCTGCCCGGCATGTAGCCAACAATTTTTCTAATTTCTTTATAATCTTTTACAACATCAAGCTCCATTACTGAAGCACTTCCGCTATCTGCTAAAAGTAAGGTTGTTAGAATTCTGAAAATTGATGATTTACCGGCTCCATCCGGACCAATTAATCCAAACAACTCACCTTCTTTTAATGAGAACGAAACATCATCAACAGCGGTAACTTTTGTTTTTTTTGTTGGATAAGTCTTAACGATATTTTTTACTTCAATTGTATTCATATCAAAATTTTACTTCGCCGTACATTCCAATTTTTAAGTAACCATCATTTTTAACTCTGACTTTAATAGCATAGACAAGATTTGCACGTTCATCTTTAGTCTGGATTGTTTTTGGAGTGAACTCAGCTTTTGATGAAACCCAATAAATTTCTCCGCTCATTTCTTTCTGTTCGCCGTTACCTTTATCAACAAATACTTTTACATTTTGTCCAAGTTTTATCTGTCCAAGCTGATCACCATTAACGTAAGCACGTAAAGTCATTTCGGATAAATTTGCAATTTTGTAAAGAGCTTTTCCGTTTGTTGCTATCTCATCTTGTTTTGCATAACAGGTTAAAACTGTTCCATCAATTGGGTTTTTAATCTTACTTTTATTTATC
The DNA here is from genome assembly GCA_016709765.1 of Ignavibacteriales bacterium. NCBI lineage: Bacteria > Pseudomonadati > Ignavibacteriota > Ignavibacteria > Ignavibacteriales > Ignavibacteriales bacterium. Next base: position 131,573 of record JADJMD010000014.1, on the reverse strand, counting down.
TGGTCTTCAATCTGTTCAACTTGTGCTATCAATGGAAGTGTTTCACTCTGTATTCCATTTCTTGTAATGGTTAAACTGGATTTTGTTGCATTGTATTGTTTTTGTAAAACTTCAAGCTGTGCATTAATATCATCAAGTTGTTTTGTAGTTGCTGCATTTGATTTTACAAGATTTTCAATTCGTTTCTGTTCGGTTTCGGCAGTTTCAATTTGCTGTTGTAATGCCGCAATCTGAGTTGCAACATCAGGCCGTTTACTTAACACAGCTTTAATAGTTGATTGAAGCTGTTTTTTCTTTAGATATAATTGAGTTGTATCGACCACACCAACTATTTGATTTTGTTTAAGAATATATCCTTCATCAACATCAAACATTACAAGCTTTCCCATCGCCTCTGAAGAGACAATAACTTCTTCAGATTCAAAAGTCCCTGTGGCATCAAAATCGTCATTACCGTTTGAGCAGGCAAAAAGAATAAGTGAAAGCAGCATGGGGATAGTAAATATTATTTTATTTTTCATTTTCATCTCTTAATTAGTAATTAATTTCCGGTTGTGATTTGATAGTTGAACTGAGCTAATAAAAGCTGTGTTTTATGAATAGCTAAATTTTGTATCGCTGTATCTTCTGCATTTAGTTCACGGATAAAATCGTTTGATGTTATTACTCCATTTTCAAGTTGAGATTTTGAAGCCTCTTTAACAGAAGTTCTTAAATCAATAATAGCTATGTCAACAGAAATTAGCTTTTTTAGTTTTTCAATTTCCTGAAGTTGTTGCTTAACCGTGATGTTGGTGTTTAGAATAAAAGTTTCTTTCTGCGCATCAATTATTTTTTTGTTTAGTTCATTTATCTCTTTTTCATTTCCATAACTGTAAAGATTTGATAACGACCATGTTAAGCGTGCACCTGTTATATAAAACCAATCAAATTGATTTTGTAACATATTAAGAGTTGGTTTACCATATCCACCTTGAAAAAACAAACTTGCTTTAGGCAGAATTTTGGAAATCGTTAATCCATCCTGATTATTAATCATACTTTGTTGTGATGCAAATAATTTTAATTCAGGGCGATTAATTTCAACCTCCGAAGAAACATTATTATTCAGAGGTTGTTCAAATTCTGTTGATTCATCTATATCCTGATTTATTAATAAACTAAGCATTTGTATAAAAGCAGTACGAGATGAAATTAATTCAATCTCTTTCTGATTAGTTTTGAGCAATTCTGCTTTTAAAACATCAACATTAGATTTTAAAGTGGTACCAAATTCTAAAGCAGCATTAAGTTTTGATAAACTTAAATTCAAATCATTTTTTACATAAACAATTTGTTTAAGCTGTTCATCCAGTAAAAGAATTCCAAAATAAATTTGGTTAACTCGTTCTTTAACTTTAAGTAATTCAATTTCAAGTTTTTGATTATCAACTTCAGCTAATGATTTTTGTAGTCCGGAATGCGAACTCATTATTCCACCATCATAAATGGTTTGCGTTACATCTGCCACAACTTTGTATTGATCTTTTGTGAGCTTATCGATTGTTATTCCAGGAAATGAAATCGGAAGTGCTGTTACATCGGATTGATAAGTTGCTTGTGCGTTAATCGTTATCTGCGGAAAGTATCCATTCCAGATATTACTTACTGAATAATCTTTACTTTTATTGATGTAATCTTTTTGTGCAATAAGCGGATAATTTTCACGTGCTCTGTTGTAACATTCATCAAGAGTTGTTGTTGTTTGAGGTTTTATAAGTCCAACACTTAATAAAAATATTGGAATGACTAATAATCTTTTCATAACTAAATCTTATTTATTGTTTGATTAAAAACTTTTCTACCTTTTTCAGTAACAATTCCACCAATAAGAATTTTAAAAGCCGTTCGTGCCGCATCAATTATTGAGAAATTATTATTCAATATAAATTCGGGATTGACAACAGACCTTACAGAAGCAACAAGCATATTCATTATAATTGATGTTGGATAATCAATAAATAATCCTTCAGCTTTCCCCTGATTTATAATCTTCGTAATATTCTCAAACATCATTTTAGTGCGAAAACTATCTACCTCATTCCAAATTTCCGGAAAGTGTTTTTTCATTTCTTCCATACGCTTATTAGATATTTTTTCGGATGCGTCTGCAAGAATTTTTATAAGTTCGCCCAATTTTTCTATTGCGTTCTTATCTGAATTTAATGCCGGAAGAATTTTGGCTTTCATTTTTCCCATAAAATGTTTGGCAATTGCCATCACCAAATCATCTTTGGAAGGAAAGAATTTATAAACTGTTTTTTTGCTCATCCCAAGCTCTGAGGCAACTTCATCCATCGTAGTTTTATAAAAACCTTCGCTGAAAAGTTTGTCTTCAATTTGTTCAATTATTTTGTCTTTTTCTTCCATATTTCCTTTGGAAACTATTTTCGTTTTTCTAGTTTCCAAATTAAAACTCTTATGCTGATTTGTCAAGAACTATTACTAAAATTGTAATTGATATCACAAATTTGCAGTTAATCTCAATAATTCTAAATTTTACATTATAATTAAATAAAGAGCGAGGCTTTATGAAATTTTATCTGCTTGTTTTACCAATCATTTTTTTAACACAAATAGTTTTTTCACAATCAAAAACTGAAAGCGATATTGAATCGGCATTGGTTAATGCCAAGAAAGGTGTTTATTATGCTTTGTCGAATCTCCAGGGCAAAAAAGCAAAATTTGAAAAATCTCTTATCGCAGATGATAAATTAATTTCAAAAATTAAAGTAAGCAAAGAGCTTAATGGTATTAAAATTGAATCAACTGGTTTTTCCGGAACAAATGAGTTAACAGTTATTCTTTATAAATCAGCTGATAATCTTATAAAAGATGGTTACATCAAAAAGAGTGATTTAGAAACTTATTCCGACGACGAATAATTCAAAAATATATTTTTTCAGTTTGTCTTGACTTAAGAAAATATTTTTTGTAATTCTGTAACAGTTATTACAACAAATATTCAATTTGTAATTAGAGTTACAGATGAACAATCAAAGATTAATAGATCTTTTCTTAGAAGTTGCCAAAATCAACGCGCTCTCCGGCAGTGAAAAACCTATCGCAGACTATATAAAATCATTTCTTTCAAAATTGGGTTATCAGGTAAGTGAAGACAATTCAAAAGAATTTACAAATAGTAATACAGGTAATCTTATCTGTAAAATAGGCAGCGGTGGAAAATTTGTAATGCTTTCACATATGGATACAGCCCGCCCGACAGAAAATGTTAGACCAATTATTTTAGAGGACAAAATTATTTCGTCCGGTGATACAGTCCTTGGAGTTGATAATAGAGCCGGTATTTCTATTTTGCTTTATACTCTTGAAAACATTGCAAAAGAAAAAATTCCAGTTAAAGATTTTACAGTTGCATTTACAACTTGCGAGGAAACAACTCTCTTCGGCTCCAAGAATCTTGGAATTAATGGTGAGATAAAAAACGGGTTTATATTTGATTCAGGATACAGACCTGGAAATTTTATTTATTCTGCCTGCGGTGCAATTGGATTAAAAATAAAAATTATTGGAAAAGCTTCGCACTCAGGAATTGCACCTGAAAAAGGGATCAATTCAATGCAGGTTGCAGCTAAAGCAATTAGCCAGCTTCCGCTTGGTAGAATTGATGAAGAAACCACTATGAATATCGGAACTCTCAACAGCGGCTCAGCTGTTAATGTAATTCCTGAACTCACGGAACTTGAAGGTGAGGTAAGATCATTCAATTTAAAGAAAGCAGAAGATAATTTTAACCTTTTGGTAAACATCTTTAAGGGTGAGGCTGAAAAAATCGGGGCAAAGATTGAGATTGATTATTTTTGGGATTTTGTACCGTACACTATTCCGGAGTCTTCTTTTGTATTTAAAGAAACTGTGCGTGCAATTAAAAAAGTTGGTCTTGAACCTACTCCTAAAATTTCACTCGGCGGAAGCGATGCAAATTCACTCAACGGAAGAGGAATTGAATCTATAAATCTTGGTATTGGGGCACAAAATCCTCATTCAAATGATGAGTTTATTTTCATAGAAGATTTAATAAAATCAGCAGAAATTGCACTTGAACTTGTTAAGAAGGATTAATTAAAATGAAAAAAATATTTTTGGTCTTACTTGTTTTACTTTTTGTTTTTAATCAACAAAGCTTTACACAAACAAAAGGCAAACTTGTTATTGTTGGCGGCAAGCAAACTCATGAAATAGAAAAAAAGTTTGTTGAGCTTGCAGGCGGACCTGATGCAAGAATAATAATTATTCCAAACGCTGGTTCAGAACCAAAACTTAATAGTGAAATAGAACAAAAAACTTTTAACAAGTTAGGAGCAAAAGCAGACTATATTTTATTTACAAGAGAAACTGCTGATGATGAAGCTAACTTAAAAAAAATGGATTGGGCAAATGCAGTTTTCTTTACTGGCGGCGATCAAAGCGATCTTGCTAGAGATATGCTTGATACAAAATTGCTGCAAAAAGTTTTTGATATTTATAATAACGGCGGAGTTGTTGGTGGATCGAGTGCGGGTGCCGCAATTATGAGCGAAGTTATGATTACCGGAAATGAATTAGTTAATCCTGATTCAAACGATGCATTTATTACAATTGAAAAAAATAACATCGAAACAAAAAGAGGATTCGGATTTATTAAAAATGCAATTATTGATCAGCATTTTTTAAAACGTAAAAGACACAACAGAACAATTTCCGCTGTGATTGAACATCCAAATCTTTTTGGAATTGCAATTGATGAATCGACAGGAATTATAGTCTATCCTAATGAAACTTTTGAAGTTATCGGCAACAACCAGGTTTTAGTTTATGATCCAACAGACGGGAAAAATATACGCGAAGATAAACACGGAAATCTTGGGATCTCCGATATGAAACTTAATGTATTAATCAACGGCGATAAGTTTGATATGAAAACTAAAAAAGTAATTGAATGAGTGAAGTAAAAAAGAAATTTAAGTTTCGTGTTCCGAACACTTATTTATTAATTTTTTCACTGCTTGTTCTGATTGCAGGAATGACTTGGGTAATTCCCGGCGGTGAATATGAACGAGCAGTTGTAAACGGAAGAGAAGTAGTTGTACAAAACTCATTCAAATATGTAAACAGCAATCCGCAAGGTTTCTTTGATTTATTTATCGCACCACTAAAAGGATTTGTTGAAGCCGGATTAATTATTGGATTTATATTAATAGTGGGCGGTGCATTTAATGTGCTTGCAAAAACTGATGCGATAAATTCTCTAATCAACAAATTAGCAAGGGCACATCGTTCGTCATCGTTTTTGCAAAAAATGTTTATTCCGGTTTTAATATTTATGTTTTCGCTTGGCGGCGCAACATTTGGAATGAATGAGGAAATTATTCCATTTGTGCTAATAATAGTACCAATATGCCTTGCACTTGGTTACGATTCCATAATTGGTGTTGCAATTCCACTTGTTGGTGCGCACGTTGGTTTTGCAAGTGCATATTTAAATCCATTTAACGTCGGTATTGCACAAGGTATTGCAGATGTTCCTTTATTTTCAGGAATCGGCTATCGTATAATTTGCTGGTTGATTTCTACCATTGTTGCAATTGCTTTTTTACTGTACTACATGAAAAAACTTTCCCGCAAACCTGAAATCAGTCCGATGTATGAAGCTGATAACGAGCGAAGAAAGAATGAACATTTTGAAGCAGTTTACGATAATGAAAATCTTTTTACAGTAAGACATAAATTAGTGCTTCTAACATTTGCTCTTTCTTTAGTAATGATTGTTGTTGGTGTTATTTCATTGGGCTGGTATATTGAAGAAATTTCTGCCGCATTTTTTATTATGGGAATAGCTGCAGGAATTATAGGTGGATTAAAAAGTGATGAACTAATTAAAAGTTTTATTGATGGCGCTAAAGATTTAGTTGGAACAGCTCTTATAGTTGCACTTGCAAGAGCAACTTTGGTTATTTCGAGAGATGGACATATTATTGATACAGTTCTTTACGGACTTGCACCGTTCATTCAATCATCATCTCCAATTTTTGCATCACAAAAAATGTTTTTGGTGCAAGCAGTAATTAATTTCTTTGTTCATTCCGGCAGCGGACAAGCAGCTTTAACAATGCCTATTATGGCGCCTCTGGCAGATTTAGCTGGAGTTTCAAGACAAACGGCAATTTTAGCTTTTCAATTTGGGGAGTATACAAATATTATTATACCAACTTCTGCTGTAACTATGGGTGCATTATCTATGGCAAAAGTTCCATGGGAAAAATGGGCAAAATGGGTTATTCCACTACAAATAATTTTAATGCTTTTGGGATTACTTTTACTTATTCCGCCAAATCTGATGGGATGGAATTGAGTACTTTGATAGCAATTATATATTGATTAATTAATAAAAAGAGAGGTTACGCCATGAAAAAACTTGTACTATCTATTTTTTTGATTGCTGTTTTATTTCTACTAGAAACTAGTGATTTACTAGCGCAGGCATCTTTCGATACTGGCACTTTGGGTGTTTCGATTGGAACATATGGACGTGTACGGCTGCTTACTCCTGATAATTTAGGTAAACGACAGGTAGAAAGAATTTCCATTCTTGTTGGTAAAAGTGAAAATGAAGTATTCGATTATCAGAATGATGTCGATGTTGAAGTTCCAACAGTTTTGGTAACTAGCCCTCAGAATAGTGATTTTGAAATTTATGGTGAATATAACAATGCTTATTCAGGAGCAGCACCAGATATTCTTGAGAAGTTAACAGTTTTGGGTTGGAATAATGCCTCATATGTGTTGTTAAAGTTTACTGCTGTAAATCGAGAGACAAGCGCTTTTGATGCAATAGTCGGATGTGATATAATTCCGTTCGTTGATAGTCTTTACGGTTTTGATACTGTTTCTTATGATTTAACAAATAATATTATCAGATCTCATCGTGGTGAAACGAATGTGGGTTATAAATTACTTTCTCATCCCCTCGCTTCAATGACTGCATTTGAATGGTATGATGGTTATGAGGTTGATGCAAGTTATTGGGGATGGTTGAATCATGGAACAATAGATCCACAATATGTTTCTAATACTGCTGATGGTCCCGTTATAATTACATCGCAAGCACCTCAGAACTTGACTAGCGGAGATTCATTAACCTTTTATTTTGCCGTGGCTATCGGTGTAGATCAGACAGAAATGCTGGCAAATATGCAACTTGCTCAACAAAAATATTTCCAGATAGTTTCAGTAGAATCTGATTTAAACAATATTCCTAAAAATTTTACACTTGATCAAAATTATCCTAATCCATTTAATCCATCTACAAAAATTTCTTTTGGATTGCCGCAAAGATCAAATGTGGTCTTAAAAATATTTAGCACTCTTGGTGAACAAGTTGCCGAACTTGTAAATGAATCTCTTGATGCAGGAACTCACACATATAATTTCGATGCATCAAAGATCACTTCAGGAGTTTACATTTATTCCTTACAGACAGATGCTGGCGTGATTTCTAAAAAAATGACATTGATTAAATAGAAATTATAAAAAGGCTCACAGTAAAATGTGAGCTTTTGTTATTATGGATAGATATAAAGAAATAAAAGAAAAGATTACAAGCAAGTATAATTCTCTTCCAAAAAATCAGAAAAAAATTGCTGACTACTTTATCAATAATTTTGATAAAATTCCTTTCGTAAATGTGCAGGATTTGTCTTTAGCCACTGGGGCTAGTGTTGCTTCAATTGTTAGATTTTCTCAACGAGCAGGATTTAAAGGATTTAGTGAACTGCGTGATTCAATAACAGGATCATTACAAAAAGAGTTAACTAACAAACAGATTTTTCCACTTTTTGAAAAACGTAGAGCGGATGAAGATTTGTTAACCGAGGTTGCTAATCTTGATATAAAAAATATTAATGATACGCTAAATCTTATTGAACGCGGTACATTTAATTACGTAATAGATCGTATTTCAAAATCTGAAAGAGTTTTTACTGCAGGATTAGGGATCTCTTATTTGTTATCTGAACTATTGGCTTACCAGTTAACTCAAGTAGGTATTAGTTCATCAGTGTTACAGCATTCTCATACTCTATTTAATGAACATATACTCTTTCTAAATCCTAAAGATTTACTGATAGTATTTTCATTTCCACCTTACTCAAAAGAAACGATTGAAGCTGCAGAGTATGCCGCTAAAAGAAAAATTGATGTTATTTCTATTACAAATAAACATGCTTCTCCAGTTACATTTTTTACTAAAGCAAATTTGATTGTGAAAAGTGAGAATATGCTTTTTACAAACTCCTTTGCTGCTATTTCAGTGCTGATAAATGCAATTGCTACTGCCTGTGCAATTAAAGACAAACAAAGAGCAAAAAAAGTTCTTAAAGAATCAGAGGAAATTATGATTAACCAAAATCTAACAATAATCGGGAGTTATTGATGAAAAATATTTTATTGTTATTTCTACTTATCCCGTTTTTTGTTTATTCAGGTACAACCGGTAAACTTTCCGGTACTATTAAAGATGCCCAAACCAGCGAACCCTTAGTTGGTGCAAATATAATAATTGAAGGGACAAATTTTGGTGCAGCTACAAATGTTAATGGAGAGTATGTTATTCTGAACATTTCACCTGGAAGATATAATGTAAAGTTTAGCTTTATTGGTTATGAAACTACCCTTATGCAGGATGTATCTATTACTGTTGATCAAACAACAATTCTTCAGATTAAATTAAATCCTCAATCAATAATGGTTGATGAAGTAATTGTAACTGCACGTACACCACTTATTCAGAAGGATGTAACAAGTAGTATTTCTGTAATCACTCGAGAAGAGATTGAAAATTTGCCTGTTGCCACGTTTACAGAATTACTTTCACTTCAGGCAGGAGTGACGGGAAGCGGATCAAATCTTCATGTCAGAGGCGGTAGATCAAACGAAGTTGCATACATGATTGATGGAACTTTAGTTGATGACCCTTTGCTTGGCGGACTTGCAACTAATATTAATAACGATGCTATTCAGGAAATGAGTTTGCTTAGCGGTACATTCAATGCTGAGTACGGCGATGCACTTAGCGGTGTAGTAAATATTGTAACAAGGAACGGAACAGATAAATTTTCTGCAAAACTTGAAGCAAGAACAAGCGAGTTTTGGGTTGATCGATATTCAGATCTTCACGAGAATAGAGTTAACGGAAGTATTAGTGGTCCAATTGTAAGCCCAGAATATAATTTTTTTATTTCAGCAGAACTTAATAATTACGGAAGTTATCTACCTTTCGGATATGATAAAACAAGTTCATTTTTTAGCAAGCTTTCTTCAACAACAATACCTTATTTTAAAATTTCATTAATGAATAGAGGGAGCAAAGGAAGTAGGCAGAATTACAGTCATTCCTATAAATACATCCCCGAGCAGTATCAAAAAGTTCGAACCGACAGTTGGCAAAGTTCGTTGAATCTGACGCATACCGTACAAAATAATTTCTTCTACGATGTGAAAGCATCTTACTTTAATCAGGGATATTATTCCGGTTTAAATAAAGATACATCAGAATACCTTTCTTCAACACAAACAGAGTATTTTGAAGAATACGGAAACGGGTTTGAATTTTATAAGCTATCAGATCCACCTCAGTTATTAGAAAGCAGAACGGCAAATGTGGATTTAAAAGCAGATGCAGTTTGGCAAATGGGTTCTATGAATGAAGTTAAATTTGGCGCATCTTATAAAAAACACTGGCTTAAACTCTATGATGTTTATGATCCCAAAAGAAATTTTCCTTATATCGATGATTACAATACAGAACCTTTTGAAGGTGCTGCATACATCCAGGATAAAATTGAACTGCCTTACCTAATAATAAATATTGGCTTACGTTATGATTATCTGAACGCTAATGTGATCTTCAGAAGTGATCCGCTTGATCCCAATTCGCTTATAACTGTTGAATCACGATCACAATTTTCGCCAAGATTTGGTATTGCTCATCCTATCTCGGATAGAACGAAACTTCATTTTTCGTACGGACACTTTTTTCAGAATCCAAATTTTGAACCCATGTTTGAGAATAATCAATACGATCTTAACGTAAGAGAACCTTTATTTGGTCAGCCAAGTCTGGATGCTACAAGAACAATTTCTTATGAAGTCGGTGTTTCGCATCAATTTTCTGATAATGTTGCATTGAATGTGACTGCTTATTATAGAGATATTACAGGACTAATTGGCACACGATATTATTTTCCATTTGTTGATGGGCGATATACAGGATATACGCTTTATGTAAATGAAGATTATGCTAATAATAAAGGAGTTGAATTTACTCTTGATGTAAGACCTACAAGATATTTTTCGGGTGGTCTAACATATACCTATTCAGTTGTAAAAGGCAGCGCTTCTTCTGAAACTGAACAATATCCTGGAACACAAGAATCTACTCAGCTTTATTATCTAAATTGGGATCGAACACATATTTTTAATGCAAGCGGCACATATACCATTCCCATAAATGAAGGACCAACTATTTTTAACTCACCAATTTTTGAAAACATGGATTTCAGTTTAATTCTAAAAGCAAGTTCCGGCGCACCTTATACACCTTCAGGCAGAGATATTGGTTTTGTAGAGGCAAACTCACTAAGACAACCTGGGTTATTTGGTATTGATTTAATGATCGGAAAAGAATTTGAGTTTGCTAGTTCATGGCGATTAAGATTATTTGCTGAAATTTTAAACTTAACTGATCACAGAAATGTGCTTTATGTATATGGCGATACAGGCGAACCCGATTATACTACTGAAGGTGATACTTCAGTTGAGTACATGCAGGATCCATCAAACTTTGGCCCTCCTCGTTCAATACGTTTAGGTTTTACAATGAGGTTTAATTAATAATTCATTCTTAAGGTAGAAAAATGATGAGAGTTTTTTATTTACAATTAATTGTGCTGATTACTTTATCCAGTCTTGTGATTGCACAACAAAATGACAAAGATTTTGGGGATAAGGATCCTATACAAAAAATATTACGAATAGAAGATCGTGCAGGTGGTACTCATAATGCTAGCAATATAGGGTTATTCTTTGAAAACCGCGGTAAACTTTATCCAAGAAGAATTACACAAGGTCCGTCGGGTGAGTTTCCGATCAACAGCACTAAACATTATATCTATAGGATAAATCAAATGGTGGGAGTTCCTGGTAATGTTGTACAAGCACGCTTTACTACCAATGAAGAATGGGAAGCTGCCTTTGGATATACTAATAGAGATATAGCTAGAATCGCTTTTAGTGATGACCCTGAATCCTGGCCTGTGCAGGGGTGGCCAATTAAAGATGCAAATGGAAACAATATTATTTTGTCTGATCAGGACAGCTATTGTGTTTTTAATGATAGTAACAACACTGTAAGCATTCTTGGGATACAAATTGCACAAACAGGTTATGCATTTGGATCTAACTTCGCAAAGAATATGTTGTTCTTCAAATATGAAATCACAAATCATGGTTCACAAGATTTGCAAGGATTATATTTTGCATTGCATAATGATATAGATGTGGGAAACGTAAGTGGCGGACTACCAGAATACGATGATGACAAGATTGGATTCATAAAGGAAAAAAACCTTATTTACTTTTATGATAAGGGAACTTCGACTGAGTGGCCGGGTGGGAAAACTGGTTATTTTGGAATTATGTTTCTGAAAACGCCTGAAGTAAACGGTGTACAGCTCGGTATGACGGATATGCACTATTTATTGTATAATGATGATAATATATCCGATAAAGATACTGTCCAATATGGTTATATGTCTTCTGACCCAAATCTATATAATTCATCCATTGGTAATAAGTATTTTCATATTGGCAACAACGCAAATTTACATTATGATGACCCAGCGACTATTCCTGCTTCCGGAATAGATTTACTGGCTAATACTTCTTCAGGACCATATAATTTAAATCGTGGAGATACATTAGTTTTTTATACAGCATTTGTTGCAGGTGAAACCTATGCCGAAATGATTGTTGCTGCAAACACAGCACAATTTGCAATGGATAATAATTTTGATCTATCAAAACCGCCTAATCGCCCTAATCTATATTCTACTGAAGGCAATTTTAGGGCAAATTTATATTGGGATGATGTTGCAGAAAAGAGTTTTGACCAATTAGCAGGCTATGATTTTGAAGGATATAGATTATATAAAAGCAATGATAAAGGAATCTCCTGGAAAAAGATAGCGGATTACGATATAATTAATTCTGCAGGAAACAATACCGGTTTACAATATAGTTATACTGATACAAACCTAGTAAATGGAATTGAATATTGGTATTCGATTACAGCATACGATAAAGGAGATTCATCTTTTGAAAGCTTAGAAAGTGCGATTGGAAATAATCTTATGGCAGTAAATACAGTTTCCGTAATTCCAAGATCAGAGGCCATCGGAAGAACTTCAGTAACACCTATAGATATAATAAATTTAAATACGGGAAACTCTAACTATATACTTAATGCCTCTGTAATTGATGATGAATCACTTGCAGGAAATGAATATAAAACAGCGTTTAGTTTTGAACCTAAAAAAGAATTTGGCGACCTAGTTACAGATGTAACAGTAACTGTTACTGATACAAATGCTACAAAACCATACAAATATGCACTTGAATTTACTGCTCCGAATAGATTTGATTTAGTAAACATAACGACAAATACAGTAATTAGAGAGGGCTATACTTACAATCCACCAAATGCTCTTAGTTTTTTAATCTTAAATGATGGATTAAGAGTTAGACTTAAAGATTCGCTAGGAACCCCAATGGATAGCTTGCCTCAAACAGGAGATGTAATCGCAATTAACTACTCAATGACAACTGTAAGAAATAATTCAGATACAGTAATCAACAAAAGATCATATCAAATTAATCAAATCCAAACAACTACAGATGGAATTTCTTTACAATTAGTTCAACCCGAAATTTTAAAGAGTGTTTCAAGAATTGGTGGAACGGATAATGTTGAGATGGATTTTGAAGTTCTTTATTCTGATTCAGTTTTAGAAAAAATCTATATTGCTTCCATAGAAGGAAACGGAGCAGTAAATGGAAATGGGTTTGTCTTATTATCAGTTAGTGAAACTACTGTACAATTGGATACATTGTATTCCGGCGATACTTTTTACTTTGATGGAATCGAAGGGCAAATTACTTTTCCGACAAACTCACCGCCCGCAGCAGGAAATAAATTTTCTGTTGAGACAATTAAACCTGTGCAGCCAAATATTAAAGATTCTTATTCACTTAAAATTGCAGGATCAAAGGTGGATATTCAACAAGTTGCAAATGAGTTGAATAAGATTAGAGTGGTGCCAAATCCATATTTAGTTTCGTCTCTCTATGAACCTGAATTTGGTGAGTTAAGAAAAGAACCCTTGAGACAAATTCAATTTGTAAATCTTCCTCCTGAATGTACTATTTACATCTTTACTATTGATGCTGACTTGATAAAAACACTTGAGCACAATGCAACAAATGGTACTGAAGCCTGGGATTTGAGAACAGAAGGTGGAAGAGAATTAGCTGCCGGAATGTATATCTATGTCGTTAAGACAAAAGATTCCGAGTACAAAGAACGATTTGCAATAATCAAATAAGCTGATGCAGGAGATTATATGAAAATATCAACCATAATTTTGTTAACAATAATTTATTTTGGAACTGCCATGGCTCAAAATCCAAATCTTGGCACTTCCGGGGCTCAGTTTCTTCAATTGCCTGTAGGTGCACGTTCAGAAGCAATGGGTGGCGCTATTGTTGGACTTGCAGATGACGCATCAGCTATATTCTGGAATCCAGCAGGGATAGTAAAAGTGAATAATGTTCAGGCTCATTTTTCTTATATGAATTGGTTTGATCTATTTGATTTTAATGCGGCTTCATTGGTTTATAATGCAGGTGATGTGGGTGTGTTCGCTGCCAGTATGGTCCTTTTTACATCTGGTGATATGGAGATAACAACTGAAGAGCAACCAAACGGAACAGGAAGATATTTTGATGCCGGTGATATTGCCCTTGGAATTTCGTATGCAAAGTATTTAACGGATAGATTTAGTGTTGGCGTAACTGTAAAATATATAAATCAGAGAATCTGGAATGAATCTGCAACTGGTGTAGCCTTTGATATCGGGACTCAATATAGGTTAGATTTTCAAAATCTTACTATCGCAATGTCTATGACAAATTTTGGTGCTGATATGAAATTTGAAGGTCCGGATCTTGATTTTACGGCATCAAAGGACGAGAATTATCCTAATACCAGATTAATTCCCAGCAGTTTAAATACTCAAGAATTTCCACTGCCGTTAAACTTTCAAGTGGGAATTGGATTTGATGTATTTGAATATGATTTTGTAAAGATGAAAGGTGCTATTGATGTAACTCATCCAAATGATAATGCTGAACGTGCACATTTTGGTACTGAGTTTTCCTTTTTCGATAGATTTTTTGTTCGTGCAGGTTATAAATATAATTACGATGATCAGGATTTTACATTTGGTGCCGGCGCTAATGTTCCGTTAGGCGGCAGTGCAGTTTATTTTGATTATGCATTTTCCTTATATGATATTTTGCCAAGTGTTCATAGGATATCTGTTAATTTAAGTTTTTAAAAAGATTGATTTATGAAAAAAAAATTATTTGCATTATTTATTTTTTTAACTGCAAGTATTTCGATTAACCCTTGCACAACTGCTGTAGTATCCGGCAAAGTAACTGAAGATGGAAGACCATTACTGTTAAAAAATCGTGATGCAGATGCTTTACAAAATAAATTAGTTTATTTCTTTGATGGGAAATATAGATTCATAGGACTTGTTAATTCTGAAGATAAGGAAAACAAAGATGTTTGGTGTGGATTTAATGCTGCTGGTTTTGGAATTATGAATTCAGCATCTTACAACTTGAAGATGGATGACACAACAACACTTTCTGATCTTGAAGGCAGGATTATGAAATTGGCTTTGGAAACTTGTGCAACACTTGAAGATTTTGAGAAAATGTTAAATGGATTATCAAAACCTCTTGGTGTTGAAGCAAACTTTGGAGTTATCGATGCAAACGGTGGAGCAGCGTATTATGAAACTGACAATTATAAATTTATAAAGTATGATGTAAATAACCCTTCAGTTGCACCAAATGGATATCTTATAAGAACTAACTTTTCTATTGCTGGTGAAGAAAACAAAGGTTATGGTTATATAAGATATACTACCGCAAGCGAACTTTTTGAAAATCAAACAAAGGATGGAAAAGTATCATTTGAATTTTTAATAAATGATGTTCCAAGATGTCTAGTTCATTCGTTTACAAAAACTGATCTCGAAAAATCCTTACCTGCAAATGCGAAAGAATCAAATTACATTTTCTTCAGAGATTACATTCCAAGACATTCCAGTTCTGCGGCAATAGTTGTGCAAGGAATTAAAAAAGGTGAATCTGCATCTTATACAACAATGTGGACAATACTCGGTTTTCCACTTACGTCAGTTATAATTCCCGTTTGGCTTCTTGAAGATGGAACAATGCCTAAAGTTCTACAAGCAGATGAAACCGGCAATGCACCTTTATGCAATGTTGCGCTTCAGTTGAAGGATAAAGTTTTTTCATCACAAAATGATGCTAGTGAAAATTATTTAAATTTATCTGCGCTGATGAATAAAGAAAATTCGGGTGTTCGTCAAAAATTGATTCCAATTGAGGAACAAGTTCTTGCGAAAGCAAAAAGTATTTTAACCGATTTTAGAAAAAATGGGTTCAAATATTCTGAAGCAAAAAAATTTTATAATTGGATTGATAACGATGTTTACAATGAAATCAAATCAAAGTTTCATCTTAATTGATGACCGCCCATAGTGAAATTAATATCTAAAATAATCTTCCTTTTCATTTTATTTTATAATCTTACTCTTAATCTAAATGCTCAAGGCTATGTTTGTGCAATTGGCGGCGGTAGTGAAGATTATAATGATTGGAGTGATGCACCATATAGTTGGGTAGTTCAAAAATCAGATAGCGGAAAAATTATTATCCTTGGTGCAAGTAGTGCAACGGAATGGCTTCCTACTTATTTTATTTCATTCGGTGCTGATACTGCTTACAATAAAACCATAGCTACAATTGCAGCTGCAAATCTTCAAGAAACTTATGATGAACTAGTAACGGCAAGAGCAATTTTTATTCGCGGCGGAGATCAATGGGATTATATTCGTTTGTGGAAAGGTACTAAAGTTGATTCGGCAATAAATTTTGTTTTTGAGAATGGCGGAGTAATTGCAGGTACTAGCGCGGGAGCAGCAGTTCTTGGCGATGTTGATTTTAGTGCACAAAGTGGTTCTGCTTACCCTGATGAAGCACTTCAAAATCCTTTTTACAACAGAATGAAGTTTGAGAATAATTTCTTAAATCTTATTCCAAATGTTTTGTTTGATACACATTTTATCGAAAGAGCAAGACATGGTAGATTAATTGCGATGATTTATAATCAGCATTATAATGCAAGCAGAGATTTAATTGGTGCCGGGATAGATGACAGAACTGCAATATGTATTTCTCCCGATGGAATTGGAGAAGTTATGGGAAGTGGGGCGGTTTCAATATTTTATAAAGATGCGCTAACAAAATATTCTTCTATCAATTCGGGCAAGTATACGATTGAAAATTTGAAATCACATCTTTTAACCAAAGGATGGAAATATGATTTTGTAAATAATGTAATTTCGTTTGTTCCATCATCAGCTAGAGATGTTGATCCGAATCGTACATGGTTTTATCCTCAAACAAATTTTTATTTAACCGGCAGCAATGATCTTACTTCACACTTAGCTAATCTAAATGCCTTCCTAACAGAAAATAATAATTCTAATATTTTAGTTATCTCACATCCAGGTTTTAGCAACTCACTAACAACAATTACAAACTTTTTAAGTAACATAAATATTACCTTTGATGTCGTTAACATCACAACTTCTAGTTTGAATAATTCAGAAGACGCCATTAAAATAAATCAAGCTACAAGTTTTATCTTTGCTGGTGATTCCTTAAACGTACTCAGTTATTTAAATCAGCCGATTGGTTTGGTAAATTCTGCATTTTATAATTCTTTAGGCCAGCATATTCCGGTTTTCTTTTTTGGTAATACTGGAAAAATTGCAGGGCATTATTTTATTGGTAATACGGATTCGGATTTATATGCTGGTTATAGAGGCAAGATGACTCTGAATGAAGGATTATTCATATTCCCTGAACTAGTATTTCAACCTTTAATCTTTGAAAATTCAGATTTCTATGAAAACAGAATGAGTGCAGTATTATGGGGAATGATGAGAAACAACAAACGTGTTGGTGTCTATCTAAATGGAAATGACAGATTAAAAATTACGCCATTAGAAAATTCTATTTGTGGAAATGTTCAGATTCCATATATAATTATTGATGCAAGAGAGACAACAAAAGTTGATTCATCCACTTATCGAGCAAGCGGAAGCATTGGGCCAAGACAAATCGTGGCAATGAACGATGTAAGATTTTCGATTACAAATTATCCCGATATAAAATATTTAATTGAGTCGGGAGTTTTTGATAACCTTACAGAAGTTGAAAACAATAATTCTAATTCACTTCCAAGTAACTTTGTTCTTAATCAGAATTACCCTAATCCCTTTAATCCTTCTACAACAATTAGTTTTTCAATTCCGACCTCACCCTTAAATCCCTCCACTTACAATAGAGACGGAAATGGGGAGAGGTTAACTTCTCTAATAGTCTATGACATACTTGGAAGTAAAATCGTAACTCTTTTTAATAAGGAAATTAATTCCGGTTTTTATGAAGTTGAGTTTAATGGTTCAAAACTCTCAAGCGGTATATATTTCTATAGACTTTTTACTCAGAACTTTTCACTAACAAAATCAATGGTATTATTAAGATGATTAAATATATACTCTACAGTACTCTTTTTGCTATAGGTAATCTGTTAGCACAAAATATTCTTACACCATTGCAAATCTCTGATTACACTAAAATCACTTCACACTCTGAACTATCTAAGTTTATAAAAAATATTGAGGAAAATTTTGATTTGATCTCTATTGAAGTGATTTCCAAATCAGTGGAGGGAAGAGAGTTGTATGCGATTTACTTTTCCAAAACTGGTTTTGGAAAAGATGAATCAAAGATTAGAGTATTAGTATTTGCGCAGCAGCATGGTAACGAGCAATCAGGAAAGGAAGGTGCACTTCTTCTTGTAAATGAA
Source organism: Ignavibacteriales bacterium (assembly GCA_016709765.1). Taxonomy (NCBI): domain Bacteria; kingdom Pseudomonadati; phylum Ignavibacteriota; class Ignavibacteria; order Ignavibacteriales; species Ignavibacteriales bacterium. Next base: position 113,221 of record JADJMD010000014.1, on the reverse strand, counting down.
ATATTAAAACCTGAAAATCAATACTTGTTTGATAAAATTGATTTTGCTCTCATACCGCAAATGAATCCCGATGGTTCAGAAAAAAATGAAAGACGCAATGGTAATAGAATGGACCTTAATCGTAATCATTTGATTCTTACGGAACCAGAGACAATTGGACTTCACAATCTTTTTAACAAATATCTGTTCGAAGTTTCGATGGATGTTCACGAGTATGCACCTTATGGTGGATCCTGGGAAAAATACGGCTACAGACGTAATTTTGATGAAACCGTTGGGGCACTAACTAATCTTAATATTTCTGATGAAATTAGAAAATTGTCCTATGAAACTTACCTGCCATTCATCTTTAAATATTTTAGCAAGAAAGGTTTTTCGGTTTTCCATTATTTGCCTGGTGGCCCGCCGGAAATTGATTACATCAGATATAGCACGTTTGATATAAATGATGGAAGGCAAAGTTTGGGAATCCAAAATACTTTTTCATTTATACAGGAAGGTTTAAATGGGACAGACAATTTTGTTGATAATATTAAACAGCGTGCCGAAGGACAAATGACTGGTATGCGAGGCCTTCTTGAATTTGCTTATAAACACAAAGACGAAATTAAAATGCTTGTGACTGCAGAAAGAGAAAAACTAGTTACTAATAAAGTATCAAATAAAGTTGCAATTCAGTTAGATCATTTTGCTGATGGAAGCAAACTTGAACTTCCATTACTCTCTTATTATTCAAATACAGATACAGTTATTACCGTAAGTGACTATCGTCCGATTGTGAAATCTATATATGATGTTGAAAGACCGAAAGGATATTTAGTGCCCAAAAATCTAAAGGAAATAATTGATTGGGCTGATAGGCACGCTCTAACGTATTACGAATATAAAAAATCTAATACTGATAAAATTGAACAGTATTTTATAAGCGGAATTGATTCAATAGATTTTGAAAGAGATATAATTATTAATCCAATCACTGAAGTGAAAGAGATAGAAAATAATTTTAAATGTGATGATTATGTTTTTATTCCTGTGAATCAGTTAAGAAATAATATGATTGTTATTGCTCTCGAACCCAAATCGGAACTTGGGTTAGTTACTTATAAACAATTTGAACACCTTCTTAAGAAAAGCGAAAAATTTCCGATACTAAGAGTTGTGAATTAGGTTTAAATAAAATCAACACGAGCTATCATTAAAGGCAATGAATTCTTTAAAACGAAATATTATTATTTATTCAGTTAATTTTATGAATCGATTTAGCGGATTATAAGATTTCTTCATCTATTTAATTAACGCAACAAAATTTGTTGTAAGTAAAAACAAAATACCTGGAGAAAAAAATGAATGTACTTGTTTTAGGTTGCGGTCTTGTCGGCCGCCCAATGGCTATAGATCTTGCAAATGATAAAACTTTTAATGTGACAGTTGCAGATATCAGTAAAAAAAATCTTGATAGAATTCCTAATAATCTGCCAATAAAAAAAATAGAAAAAGACATTTCAAATCCTAATCAATTAAAATCCTTACTTAAAGATTTTGATATTGTATTAAATGCAGTCCCCGGTTTTATGGGATTTAATACACTTAACGAAATCATCAAAGCAAAAAAAAATGTGATTGATATCGCATTCTTTTCTGAAAATCCTTTTGAACTTGATGATCTCGCAAAGCAAAATAATGTTACCGCGGTAGTTGATTGTGGTGTTGCACCAGGCATGAGCAATATTTTAATCGGACATGTTAATAGCCTTCTCGATAGGACTGAAAACATATTAATCTTTGTTGGAGGATTACCTGTTGTTCGTGAGTATCCATATGAATATAAAGCAGGATTTTCACCTATTGATGTGATTGAAGAATACACACGCCCAGCAAGATATATCGAAAATGGGAAATTAGTTATTCGTCCTGCACTGTCTGATCCTGAATTATTAAACTTTGATGAAGTCGGAACACTTGAAGCATTTAATAGTGATGGTCTAAGAACATTGGCAGATACAATAAATGCTCCAAATATGAAAGAGAAGACTCTTCGTTTTCCTGGTCATATAGAAAAAATTCTCGTGCTTCGGGAATCAGGATTTTTTAGCAAAGATGAAATTGAAGTGAATGGAATAAAAATTAAACCTATTGATTTGACTTCCAAGCTTTTATTTCCTCTTTGGGAATTAAAGGAAGGAGAATCTGAATTCACTGTTTTAAAAATTGTTATAGAAGGACAAAAAGCAAATAAAAATCTTCGCTACACTTATAATATGTTAGACCGATACGATGAAACAACAAAGATACATTCAATGGCTAGAACTACCGGGTATACAGCAACAACTGTATTAAGATTATTAGCTGAAGGTTTGTTTGATCGAAAGGGAATTTGTCCTCCGGAATATATTGGACAAAAACCCAATTGTGTTGATTTTGTATTAAATGGTTTAAAGGATAGAGGAGTTATTTATCATCAAATTATTGAAGTATTAGACTAGTTAATAAAAAAATAGGAATTTAAAATGCATATAGAAAAAATTGAACTTCGTCACATTAAAATGGAATTAGTTTCTCCATTCACAACATCAATGGGAACTGAATACGATGAAGAACATATTATTGTTCGTGTTGATGGCGAAGGCTTTACAGGCTGGGGCGAAAGCGTTGCTGAAGGAACTCCGTTTTACTCCTACGAAACAGTAACAACAGCTTGGCATATTTTGCAGGATTTTTTAATTCCTTCAATTCTAGGTAAAGATATTTCAAGCATTGGTGAGGCGATTGCATCCTATGATAAAGTACGCGGACACAGAATGGCAAAAGCCGGACTTGAAGCTGCTTTGTGGGATTTGTTTGCAAAGTCTAAAAACATTTCACTTTCAAAAATGCTTGGTGGAACAAAAGATAAAATTGATGTTGGCGTAAGCATCGGTATTCAATCTTCACCGGCAGAACTTGTAAAAAAAGTTGAAAATTATCTTGCCGAAGGATATAAAAGAATAAAGATAAAAATCGCTCCCGGTAATGATATACAGTACGTTAAATCGTTAAGAAAAGAATTCCCTAATATCCTTTTACAGGTTGATGCAAACTCAGCTTATGAGTTAAAGCATATAGATTTATTTAAGCAGATGGATGATTACAATTTGTTATTGATTGAACAGCCTCTTAGTTATGAAGATATTTATGATCATTCAAAACTTCAGAAGGATCTAAAAACACCAATTTGTCTTGATGAAAGTATTCACTCGCTTGATGATACGCGGGCTGCAATTGAGTTAGATAGCTGCAGAGTAATAAATATTAAGTCTGGTCGTGTTGGCGGATTTACAGAATCAAAACTTATACACGATTATTGTGCATCTAAAAATATTCCTGTTTGGTGCGGCGGAATGTTAGAAAGCGGAATTGGTAGAGCTGGAAATGTTGCTCTTGCTTCTTTGCCGAACTTTACTTTGCCCGGAGATATTTCTGCGAGCAAACGTTATTACAAAGAAGATATTGTTGAACCGGAATTTCTTGTTAATAAAGATGGAACAATGGATGTTCCAACTAAAACAGGAATTGGTGTTGAAGTGAATATTAAAATGCTGGATAAAGTGACGGTTAGAAAAGCAGAGATTAAGTAGGGATCGGACTCCTGTCCGATCCAGGCATTGGCAACGGTATTATTTTAACATTAAGCGGAGTAGACAGGAGTCCATTCCCTACGAATTTTTTTCTAATTCTTCAGTAAGATTTGTACCAAACAACTCTACTTGCTGTTCGTTCCTAAGTAAATATTATAGAGTAATTTTGTTATTTTGGATCCTGCCCAACAATATCAGATATAATTTCCCACTCACCATTTTCCATACTGAATACCATAAGACTTGATCTTAATCTCTCGTGAATCTCGCCTTTGTCTTTTAGCTTTAGTTTAACCACGTAAACAAGTATCGCAGAGTTTTCATATTGATATAATGTTTCGCTGAGCACTTCTTCTTCCAGAAGCTGGAATTGATTTTTTGTTTGTCTTTTGGTCAGTCCATCGATATCAATTGGTTTTCCATCGATGCCGTGATAGAAATATGCAGGCGAAATAATTTCTTTTCTTAAACTATCACGAACAGAAACTTCTCTATATTTATCAAATATCTCAGCATCTCTTTCCATCAGCTTTAGCACTTCGGGATTTGGGGGATGTGTGCCTGCGTATTTTATTTTCTGCGCAAAAGTGACAGAAGAGAAAAGTATTATAAAGCAATACAGAATTAGTGATTTCATTCCAGCCTCTTTCTTTTTGGTTGTTGTTGTGTGCCACAATGAATACCGCCTCCCTCCCAGTTAAGAGGCATTGCATCGATAAAAATTTGTTTTCTGCCGGGAAAAACTTCTGCGAATATTTTTTTTATTCTTTCTTCTTTATCGGAAGAAGAACCCTGTTCAATATATGTAGGAATCAATACGGCTTCATTTGTTATAAAATAATTAAGATAGCTTGATGCGGCGACTCTATATGCAGTGTCTCCAACCGCCCAGCCATCGCTTTTCTTAAAAGCAGAAATTGGAATATTATAAGAACCATCCCACTGATCCGCTTCTAAAATTATTACTGGTTGTGCTATAATATCAGGCAAGGGAACTTTAACAATTCTAAATTGCTCGCCGTTTTCATTTTTTGCATTCTTTAAGATTTTATAGTTGATATTCATTCTGTCATAATTAATTCTGTTCAATGGATTCTTATCTTTTTCCGATTCCTCAACCCATGCCAATAGAATTGTGTTTTCGTCGGCGAATCTTACATATTCATCTGTGTGCCCGCCTGTACCAATGCCAACATATTTACCTGAGATCGTTTGCCAGATATGCGGGTCCTCAGCAAGACCGTGCTGAAGCCAGATAATATTAGTTACACCAAAGACTCTTTTAAATTCCTTTTCGATGCTGTCTTTTGATGTGCCTTCATTCCTAGAAAGAGTTAATGGTTCATTGAGAATTAAAGTTCCTTTCCCATTTACTTCAATCGAACCACCCTCAATAAATATCCATGATTTTATAACCGGAATGTTGTCCTCAGTGGCCATCATACTATCAACTTTTTCTCTTTTACTGCTAAGCACTGAACTAATCACACTATCAACTTTTTGCTCATTCTTCTCATATATCTCCATTAACCAAGATCTAATTCCATAAGTGTTCCATCCAAAATCGACAGCCCTGATTTCACCATTTTCATTTATAGTAAATGCGGCACCGTGATCTCTTATCCAGAATTCATTATCAGAGATTACATAGAATTTAATTTTTTCTGTATCAATTTCTCTTTGGGTTAAATAGTTTTTACAAACCTGTAAAGTGCTGTCTGATTCGGTTATTACTTTAATCTGAATGTAAGGCAGCAATGATTCTATCATATCAGCACTAACCTGATAATAAGGCTCATAACCTTGCCAGCCAAGCCAAACGGCTTCCTGTTCTTCAAATTGTCCAGGCATATAAAAATCAGAAGGTGATCTTTCCTGATTACAAGAAAGCATCAATATTGCTGATAAAATAAAAATGTATGTTTTCATTTTGTCTCTGATAAGTTCATTAAAGAAGGTAGTGTTTCGAGTTTCAGTCTTTCAGAAATTTTTTCTATATCTTCAAATACACGAAGGAAATTCTCAGAACAGATTTTTCTGATCTCATCTTCAGTCCATCCGCGATTGATTAATTCAATTAATAAATTTGGATATGTTGAAACATCCTCCATACCTTTAATTGTGTAATTTATCCCATCATAATCTCCGGCTATTCCAATATGATCAACACCAATAAGATTTTTTACATAATCAAAATGATCCGCAAAATCCTTAACTGTAACCTCAGGCATAATATCTTCACGTTCCCATTTTTCCATTATTGAAGCCACTTTTGATTTATCATCAGGAAATTCTTTTATGATTTTATAGTAGAGCGTATCGCCCCTGTCCATCCATTCATAGTGTTCTTTCCTAGTAAAGTACGGAACGGCTGTAAGCATTATTAAGCCGTTATTTTCTTTTAATCTTAGCAGAACATCATCGGGAACATTTCTGTTTACATTACACAAAGTTCTTGCATTGGAGTGGCTGAATATCACAGGAGCTTTTGTGATATCAAGAATATCATTCATTGCTTCTGCTGAGATGTGGGACATATCGATAATAATTCCAAGGCGGTTCATTTCTTTTACCATTTCTTCGCCAAGTTTTGAGATGCCATTATGTTTAACTGTGTCATTACTTCCGTCTGCAAACTGATTTGTATAATAAGCAAAGGTAACGCTGCGCAAACCAAGTTTATAAAATGACCTTACAAGGAACATATTGTCGCCCAATCTTATAGCTCCCTCAAGCGAGGGAAGAATGGCGATTTTTCCTTCGTCCATTACGCGTTTCATTTCTGAAGATGAACCGACAACAGCTAAATCGTCTTTATATTTTTCTTCAAGTCTGTATAATAAATCCCAGGCTTTTAAATAATCATCTAATGCTCTGGTTCCACCGAAGACGTTGAGTAATTGCCCACTGACTCTGCCTTTTTTCCAGCGAATGATATCGGTGTGTCCTTTAGCGATTGTATCAAGAGGATAATCAGCGATATCTATTGGACAATCTTTACAATCAAAATAGTGTATGAACAAATCATTATGTCCATCAATGATGCGAGAAGTCATCAAAATTTTTTGTATGGATTCATAGGAGTTATTTTTAAATGCTTGCAATTCTGAGTTCTGAGAAAAGATCGATACTTGCGCCAAGAGGAGGGAAAAACTTAAAATTGTTAAAATCTTTTTTAAACTTCTCTTCATACCATTTCCTTTAGATCTTTTAATAAATAAATATTTTATCGATCAATTCTTAGTAGAGATTATATTATAAACTGTAATAACTTATTGTGCCAAATCAATCGGATTAGATGATTTGTTTGAAATGTTCTATATAAATTGAATAAGAGAATATTACTTTTTTCTATTGCACTGGTGTTTTATTTTTTTGTATGATTTTCTTCCAACTCCTCAGTAAGATTTGAAACAAACAATTCAACTTGCTGCTCGTTACCAAGTAAATCCTGTAAAGTAATTTTACTCAATAATCCATCAAGCATAGTTTGTACTGTTTTCCAGAGCGAGCGGATTGAGCAATCGATAGAGTGTGTGCAAATATTTTCAACCCCGGAATGTAAATCACAAAAAGAAGATTCATAAAGTTTACCTCCAAGCGCAGTTAAAACATCGCCCACAAGTATTTCATTTGCAGCACGAGCTAGTTTATAACCGCCAGTTTGTCCACGTGAACTTTCAATAAATCCGGCAAGGCGTAATGCACGAAGAATCTTTCCAACATTTGCTTCAGAAAGTTTTTCCTCATCACTCAGTTCGGGAATAGTCATTCCTTTATCGGAATCACTTTTCCCGATTCTAAGTAAAAGTCTTAATCCATATTCTTCTTGTGTACTAAATTTCATATCTCATTTTATGTCATTGCGAGAAGTCCTTTTAGGACGACGAAGCAATCTGTAGTATAGATTCCTTCGCCCGATAAATGGGGACTCGGAATGACTTATCCTTTAAACAATGGAATCTTTGAGCCACACTGTTTGGCATGCATTACTTGTGAAAATTGCTCCGGTGTAATAGATGGACCTTTTGCGGAGCAGTTTTCTTTAAAAACTTGCTTTAAGCCTTGAGCAATTTGTTCAGCTGTATAACCTTCGATATTCAGTCTTGGCACAAAATGCACTAACTCGCCATTCTTAAATAAAGCAATACTTGGTGATGAAGGGGGAAAACCTTTTATGTGCTGTCTTATTCGTTCGACTGCATCTCGCTCTTGGCCAGCAAATCCCGTATAAATTTTATCGGGAATGATATCATTCTGCAGAGCAAGCGAAACCCCAGGTCTTGCGCTACCTGCAGCACAGCCACAAACAGAGTTGATCATAACTAAAACTGTTTTGTCATCATTATTTTTTATTGCGATATCAACATCTTCGGCTGATAATAATTCTTCAAAGCCAACCGCGACTAATTCATCGCGCATTGGCTGAACCGCGTCTTGATCGTACATTGGTGAACGTGAAGTTATATTAAACATTTGTGCTCCTTTTATTTTTTGTTTTATAAAAATCCTAATTCAAGTTTTGCAACTTCAGACATCATATCTTTATCCCAATGGTGGATTCCAAACAAGTTCCACTTTTGCATCTGTAACTTCCGGAACAGATTTTACTTTTGCTTCTACTTCTGGTGGAAGTGATCCAGCAACAGGGCACATTGGAGAAGTTAATGTCATCTTAACTTTTACTTTTGATTCGTCATCAATTGCAATCTCATAGATCAAACCTAACTCAAAAATGTCTACAGGAATTTCAGGATCGTAACATGTTTTTAATGACTGAATAATCTTTTCTTCTAATTCTTGTTTGCTTAATTGTGCCATAATTATTCTGTTATAACTTTTTCTTTTTTGTTATGCAAAGCATTTATCATTGTGTGCCATGCAAGCGATGCACATTTAACTCTAGCTGGAAATTCTCTAACGCCACCAAATACTGCAAGCTTTCCTAGTTCATCGATATCAGGATTATCGCCTAATTTATCGGTTACTAATTCGTGAAATTTATTAAAAATCTTTTCGGCTTCTTCAACACTTTTTCCTTTTAACATCGAGGTCATCAAAGAGGCAGAAGCTTTTGATATTGCACATCCGGATCCTTGAAATGAAATATCTTCAATTATACCATGATCATTTATATTAAGAAAAACATTTAAGTTATCTCCGCAAAGTGGATTGTATCCTTCAGCATGATTTGTTGGATGTTCAATCAGCCTAAAGTTTCTCGGTGATTTATTATGATCTAAAATTACCTGTTGGTAAAGCTCTCTTAATTCCTGATCCATTATCCGAATACCTCTAAAATTTTCTTTAATCCATTGACTAGGATGTCGACTTCTTCAATTGTGTTGTACATTCCAAAGGATGCACGTGAAGTTGCTGGGACATTAAATCTGCGCATTAACGGTTGAGTACAATGATGACCAGTGCGGATTGCAACACCTTCAAAATCCAGGAAAGTCCCAACATCGTGGGGATGAACATTTTCAAAATGGAATGATAACACTCCAATTTTATTTTTCGCTGTTCCGATAATTCTTAAGCCTTGTAGATCAGAAACTGCTTTTGTTGCATATTCAAGTAAGACATTTTCATGATAAGCAATATTTTCTAAACCTATTTTTTCAACATATTCTATTGCCGCACCTAAACCAATTGCCCCAGCAATATCAGGAGTTCCGGCTTCAAATTTATGCGGAAGTTCGTTGTACGTGGTTTCTTCAAATGTAACTTTAGAAATCATATCTCCGCCGCCTTGATAGGGAGGCATAGCTTCTAAATAATTTACTTTCCCATAAAGAATTCCAATTCCGGTTGGTCCATAAAGTTTGTGCCCAGAAAATGCAAGAAAATCACAATCAAGCTGCTGTACATCTATCTTTAAATGATTAACAGCCTGTGCTGCATCCAGCATAACAGGAATGTTGTAACTATGCGCTAAATCAATAATCTTTTTTACCGGGTTTACAGTACCAAGCGAGTTGGATGCATAAACAATGGAAACAAATTTTGTTTTTTCATTAATCATCTTTTCAAATTCTTCAAAGATGATTTCGCCTTCATCATTAATAGGAATTACACGAAGCTTTGCATTTTTTTCTGTACAAAGCATCTGCCAGGGAACTATGTTGGAATGATGTTCCATTGTTGAGATGATTATTTCATCACCTTCTTTAATATTGGTTCTTCCATAGGATGAGGCAACAAGATTCACTGATTCAGTTGTGCCGCGTGTAAAGATTATTTCATTTTTACCAAGAGCATTAATAAAATTCTTAATAATAATACGGGAACTCTCAAAAGCTTCGGTTGCTTCCTGACTAAGCGCATGTACACCGCGATGAATGTTTGCATTCATCTTTTCATAATAATTATTTGTTTTATCGATTACATATTGAGGCTTCTGTGTGGTAGCAGCGTTATCCAGATAAACAAGTTGTTTACCATGAACTTTTAATTTTAAAATTGGAAAATCGTTTCTGATTTTCTGCACATCATACAAATATGATTTATTCTCTATTATGGCTGCATTTTTAGTATGCATTTTTACTTTCTAAGCGTTAAATCTTTTACTTATAATTTCTTCAAGATAATCTCTTAAAGCAGGTATTTTTATAGATGTAATTACATCGCTTGCAAAAGCATGTATTAAAATTGCTGTTGCCGATTCTTCGCCAATTCCACGTGACTTAAGATAAAATTTTGCCTCGTCATTCAGTTTTCCAATAGTGGCACCATGTGAGCATTTAACATCATCAGCAAAAATTTCAAGCTGAGGCTTGGTGTTCATAACAGCATCATCGGAAAGTAATATTGTGTTGTTTTCCTGAAAAGCATTTGTTTTTTGTGCATCCTGCCTAACCATAACTTTTCCGTTAAACACACCCTTAGATTTATCCTGCAGTATGCCTTTGTAATGTTCATGACTGTTACAATGCGGTTTAGCATGATCGATCATTGTGTGAGCATCAAAAAGCTGCTCATCTTCGATCATAAATAACCCGTTGAGCATACATTCACCACCATCATCATTAAATCTTGCATTAAAATCATTTCGGGAAATTTCTGCTCCAACTGAAATAAGATGAGATGAAAAATTACTGCTGCGCTCTTGATCGACTTCCATTCGAGCTATGTGAAAAGCTTTTTTACTTTCTTCCTGAAGTTTAATATGATCAACATTGGCATTTTCGTCTGCAACAATTTCAGTAACGGAATTTGTGAAGTAAACTGAATCGTCATTAGATATAAAGTGTTCGATAATGGTTACTTGAGAATTTTTTCCTGCAACAAAAAGATTTCTTGGTTGGGTTATAATCTTCTCATTTCCTGAGTTTGTTAAAAATATAATATGAATCGGATCTTCAACAATTTTTCCATCCGGTACATAAACAAAAGCGCCGTCTTTTGTGAAAGCAGAACTTAAGGTGGTGAAAAAATAATTTTCATTTTCCGCGTATTTCCCAAAATACTTTTTAACAATTTTATTGTCATTCTTTATCACCTCAGCAATACTTCCAATCTCAACACCGTTAGGAATATCAATTAGCATAGATAATTCTGATGAAAAGATTCCATTCACAAAAACTAAAAGGCTGTGTTCCATCTTATCAAATAGAAACTTGCTTATAACTTCTGTAGATACATTTGTCTTTACGGGAATAGGGGAGAAGTTATGCTTTAATAATGAAGAAATATTCGTGTATTTCCACTCCTCATCTTTCTGAGTCGGGATATTGAGTGTTCCCAATTTGCTGATTGCATCTTTCCTAACATTATGAAAATCAGATGTCTTCTCACCGTTTAAAGATTTTTCAAAATCATTGAACTTACTGATGTACCATTCTTTAATATCTATTGTTTTATCCATTTTTTCTTTTCAATTTGTCATTCCCACTAAAGTGGGAATCTATTTTTATTTTTGAATCTTGAATTCCCGCCTACACGGGAATGACATTCTTTATTAAACCACAGCCTCAGCTTTATCACTTTTAATCCAATCGTAACCTTTTTCTTCAAGTTCCAACGCTAATTCTTTTCCACCTGATTTAACAATCTTACCTTTATATAGAACGTGAACAAAATCAGGGATAATGTAATCCAATAATCTTTGATAGTGAGTTACAAGGATTGTAGCGTTATCTTTTGCTTTTAATTTATTAACACCATTTGCAACTATGCGTAAAGCATCTATATCAAGGCCTGAATCAGTTTCATCAAGAATCGCGAGCTTAGGATTTAACACTGCCATTTGAAAAATTTCATTTCTTTTCTTTTCGCCGCCGGAAAATCCTTCATTAACTGCCCTGCTTAAGAATTTCTGATCAAGTTCAACAAGTTTACTTTTTTCTTTTAACAGTGAAAGAAAATCCATTGAATCAAGCTCTTCTTCTCCGCGATATTTTCTTACTTCGTTGACAGCAGTCTTTAAAAGATTTGTATTACTTACGCCTGGAATTTCAACAGGATATTGGAATGCAAGAAAAACTCCTTCTCGTGCACGATCTTCGGGAGAAAGTTCTAATAAATTTTTTCCGTTGTATAAAACCTCGCCTTCGGTTACTTCATATTCTTCTTTTCCTGCAAGTACAGATGCAAGCGTTGATTTTCCTGATCCATTTGGACCCATAATAGCGTGAACTTCTCCGGCATTTACTTTTAAATTGATTCCTTTTAGAATCTCAGTTCCTTCAACATTTGCGTGAAGATTTTTTATTTCTAATAACATTATAACTTTTTCCTTTTGAATTTTGACTTTTTAATTTTTATCCCACACTTCCTTCAAGAGAAATGCTAAGTAGTTTCTGTGCTTCAACAGCAAATTCCATTGGAAGTTCTTTAAACACTTCTTTACAATATCCATTAACAATTAAACTAATAGCATCTTCAGTTGAAATTCCTCTTTGATTAAGATAGAATATCTGGTCTTCACCAATTTTAGATGTTGTTGCTTCATGCTCAACTTGAGCTGATGGATTATTAATTTCTAAATATGGAAAAGTATGTGCGCCGCATTTATCACCAAGCAAAAGCGAATCGCATTGAGAAAAGTTACGTGCATTTTCAGCTTTCTTTGTAATCTTCACTAATCCGCGGTAGCTGTTGTTACTTTTTCCTGCGGAAATTCCTTTAGAAATGATTGTACTTCTGGTGTTTTTTCCAAGATGAATCATCTTTGTTCCGGTATCTGCTTGCTGCATATTATTTGTAACTGCAACAGAATAAAATTCTCCAATAGAATTATCTCCTTGAAGAATACAGCTTGGATATTTCCAGGTTATAGATGAACCCGTTTCAACTTGTGTCCAGCTAATTTTAGAATTTGTTCCACGGCAAGCACCGCGCTTTGTAACAAAGTTATAAATTCCGCCTTTGCCGTCTTTATCACCTGGATACCAATTTTGTACAGTTGAATATTTAATTTGTGAATTTTCAAGAGCAATGAGTTCTACAACAGCAGCGTGAAGTTGATTTTCATCGCGCATGGGAGCGGTACAGCCTTCAAGATAACTAACATATGCATTATCATCGGCAATAATTAATGTTCTTTCAAACTGTCCGGTGTTTGCGGCATTAATTCTAAAGTAAGTTGAAAGCTCCATGGGACAGCGAACACCTTTTGGAATGTAAACAAATGAACCATCGCTGAAAACAGCTGAGTTTAAAGTTGCATAATAATTATCTGTGTAAGGAACCACGCTTCCTAAATATTTTTTTACTAATTCCGGATTCTCACGAACTGCTTCCGAGAAAGAACAAAAAATAATTCCCATTTCATTTAATTTGCTTTTGAAAGTTGTAGCAACAGAAACAGAATCAAACACAGCATCCACTGCAACTCCGGCGAGCATTTTTTGTTCATCTAAAGAAATACCAAGTTTCTTGTAAGTATCAAGTAATTCGGGATCAACTTCATCCAGACTTTTTAGTGCCGCTTTTTTCTTTGGGGCGGAGTAGTACGAAATTGCCTGATAATCCACAGGCGGATACTTTACATTTGGCCATTTTGGTTCTTCCATGGTTAACCAATGACGGTAAGCTTTCAATCTCCACTCGGTCATCCATTCCGGCTCTTCCTTAATTGCAGAAAGCTGACGGATAATATCTTCGTTTAATCCTTCGGGAAGGCTATCAGCTTCAATATCGCTTACAAATCCGTATTTGTACTCTTTATTTGTTAATTCTTCAATTTTCTGGGTTTCGGTCGTACTCATTTATGCTCCAAATATGCAAATCATTTAATTTTTATAAGTAAACTTATTCAATCTATACTAAATAGTCAAGATTGATAATAGAACAATGTGATGTGGGAATCAGTTCATTTCTAATGGATATTGATGTTATCAGAAAAGATTGAGAATAAGAAGGCTTTATGCAAAAGCTAGATCTGCACCTATCTACAACTCAATCCAATCATCGCTTTCTTTTGTTATTTCAGCTTTTACTTTTCAGGTGTGAGCAATTCCAGCAGGTTCAAATAGTATAATTTTAACATTACCACGAGGAACAACTTTATGCTCAACACCTTTTTTAACAATGTAGAATTCACCAGTATTTAGAGTTATGTTCTCTTCTTTTTCAAGTATATCAATAATGTCCCCACTGCTTCTAACAGAGCCACAGCAGATTTTATGGTTTCTTCCACATTCTTTAATGAAAAATATGTATCAATAACAAAAGATTATTCTGAATACATAAAAAGAAATATCAATATTGATGAATGAGGGTATTGATTGGTATTATCTTAAGTTAAAAATATGATTAATTTGAGCAGTAATTTTTTATTATTGTTTGCTGGTTAAGCCCTTTCTATATCATTTTTCTTAACCATTGGTCTTTTTGTTGATTCCAATCTAACGGAAGAATAATAATCCCAAATTGTTTTTAAGTCATTATTCGGTTAATTTTGAAGTGAAATTAACAAAGGTACTTGTGGCAGATACAGATCAAAATAAACCGAATCAACAGAATCCAACTGATAAAAGCAGTACGGGACAATCACAAAATAATTTCCACAAAGGTGGAAGAAGATATTATCCAAAGAAAAGATATTACAAACCCAGAAATTCAGATGAACAAATTCAATCAACAAAAGTAAGTTTTCAAAAAATTTCACTTGTAATTCCGCTTCTAAATGAAGAAGAATCAATTCTTCCGCTAATTAATGAAATTAGAAAAGCAATTAAACCGCTTAATAAACCATATGAAGTAATTTTTGTTGATGACGGTAGTACTGATTCATCTTTAAAAGTAATCAAAGATGCTGCAAAAACGGATACACGATTAAAGTTTATAAGTTTTAGAAAAAATTATGGCAAGTCCGCTGCTTTGCAAGTAGGATTTAAAGCTGCAACTGGTGATGCAATCATAACTATGGATGCAGATTTACAGGATGACCCGCACGAAATTCCAAATCTTCTCAAAAAACTTGATGAAGGTTTTGATCTTTGTTCCGGCTGGAAGAAAGAAAGATTTGATCCGTTTATTAAAAAATATTCTTCACGTTTTTTTAATTTTGTAACAAGAATGATTAGCGGAATTAAGATTCACGATTTTAATTGCGGATTAAAAGCCTACAGAAGAGAGGTTGTGCAGAACTTAAATGTTTACGGCGAGCTTCATCGTTACGTTCCCGTTTTGGCAAAGTGGCAGGGATTTACAGTAACAGAAATTCCAGTTAAGCATCATAAACGTAGATACGGCAAAACCAAATTTGGTATTTCAAGATTCTTTAAAGGATTTATTGATCTTATCACTGTTACTTTTGTTGGAAGATATGTAAAACGCCCAATGCACTTTTTTGGATTCTTCGGAGCATTATCATTTCTTGTCGGTATAATTGTTAACGGCTACTTAACAATTGAGTGGATTAGTGGCAAACCTTTAAGTAACAGGCCAATGCTGTTTCTCGGTATGTTGTTGATAATCGTTGGTGTGCAATTTTTCTCGGTTGGATTACTTGGTGAAATGCTTGTTCATCAAAACCAAAGTGAAAGAGAATATGTTATTAAAGATAGAGGATAATGTTCACATCAGTTCATTTCAATAATAAACTAATTCTTTTATATTCCTATTTTCGATATGCTAAAAACTAACCAGTTAAAATATGATTGCCGTTTCTTTAGAGGCGATATACCTTGCAAACCACATAAACAATTTTCTGTTCACTGTGTAGATGAAACTGGAAATAATTGTAAGTATTACGATCCTATTAAAGAAAAAATCTTAATTATAAAACTTGGCGCCACAGGCGATGTTATCAGAACCACTCCAATTCTTTCTCCATTAAAAAAACAATTCCCGAATTCAAAAATATTTTGGTTAACATTAAGTCCCGCAGTAGTTCCGGAAGTTGCAGATGTTGTGCTTGATTTTAATCTTGCTAACATTGAGTTTCTGAAAGCAGAACAGTTTAATTTGTTAATTAATCTTGATAAAGATAAAGAAGCTTGCGCACTTGCCAATCAAATTAGCGCGAAAGAAAAAAAAGGATTTGTTTTAAAAAATGGAATTCCTTCTCCAGTAAATCCACATGCAGAACACAAATATTTAACCGGTATTTTTGATGATTACTCCACACAGAACACTAAAAATTATATGGTGGAAATGTTTGAAATTCTTGGATATAATTATAACGGTGAAAAATATATTCTGCCCGATTTCAAATCCCAAAATGTGGACTGGGACTTAGACAGAAAGAAAAAAGTTATTGGATTGAATACAGGCTGCGGCGGAAGGTGGACTTCAAGACTCTGGAAAGATGAATATTGGATTGAATTAGCCAAATCACTTTTGAACAATAATTACGAAGTTTTGTTTTTAGGCGGTGAACAAGAGGATGAGAAGAACAAAATGTTTGCTCAAAAATCGGGTGGAAAATATTTTGGACATTTCAGTTTGGGAAAATTTATAAACCTTGTTGATCAATGCGACCTTGTAGTTACTGCCGTAACTATGGCGATGCATATTACTCTTGGTCTAAATAAAAAGATTATTTTGTTTAATAATATCTTTAATAAGCATGAGTTTGAACTCTTTGGATTAGGCGAAATTATTGAACCGGAAAAAGAGTGTACTTGTTTTTATAAACCAACCTGCACAAATACAAATTACAGATGTATGGATTTGATTTCAGTTGCAAAAGTTTTTGATTCGATCAAAATTCTTCTTGCCAAATGAAAATTCAAATACTTTCTACAGCTTATCCGCTTCGTGGTGGCATAGCACATTTTGTTGGATTACTTTATAATGAGCTAAAAAAAAATCACGATGTAAAAGTTTTAACATTTAAAAGACAATATCCCGCAATATTTTTTCCTGGTAAAACTCAACTTGAAGGTGGAGACTCAGGTGAAAAAATTCCAACCGAAATAATAGTTGATTCGGTAAATCCTTTTAATTGGATTAAAGTTGGTAAAAAAGAATTTAACGATGCTCCTGATATTTTAATATTTAAATATTGGATGCCTTTTTTTGCACCTTGTTTTGGTATGATTACAAAGCATGCAAAAAAAAATAATAAAACTAAAGTTGTAGTTATTTGTGATAATGTTATTCCACATGAGAATAAACTTTTTGATAAAACTTTAACAAAATATTTTTTTAATAGAGTAGATTTTTTTGTTGTGCTTTCAGCAAGTGTTGAAAAGGATTTACTTAGTTTATATCCTAAAGCAAAGTATAAACTCTTACCGCACCCCATTTATAGTAATTTTGGAAATGCTATTGAAAAATCAGTGGCAAAATTATATTTAAAAATAAATGATGAAAAAGTAATTTTATTTTTTGGATTTATAAGAGATTACAAAGGTTTGGATACCTTGCTTTTAGCGATGATTGAATTAAAAGATAAAAATATCAAACTGCTAGTTGCAGGCGAGTTTTATACTGATAAAGAAAAATATCTTAACATCATAAAAGAACATAGACTTGATAAAAATATAATTCTTAAAACTGATTTTATCCCAACAAACGAAGTTAAGTATTATTTTTCTTGTTGTGATGTTGTGATTCTTCCCTATAAAAGTGCAACACAGAGCGGTATAGTTCAGATTGCAGTAAATTTTAAAAAACCTGTTATCGCAACAAATGTTGGCGGGCTTGCAGAAGTTATTGTTAATGAAGAGTCCGGTTATATTGTTGAAAAAGAAAATCCCAAAGCTTTAGCACAAGCTATTGATAGATTTTATGCAGAAAAAAAAGAAATTCCGTTTGTTAATAACATCAGTAAGATTGCAGATAAATATTCCTGGAAAAACTTTACTGATGGAATTATTGAATTAGTTACAATTTAGAATTAATAATATGCACTACGATCCTATAAAAAATATTTTCGCATCAATCATTAAAAAAATTCCAGTACTCAGGATTCTATTTTATAAGATTCTTGATTTAATGTTTCTTCGCTCCTGGTATGTTAGAAGAGAGTTAAAAAGAATCAGAAAACAGTTTGGCGATAAAAAGATCAGCATTTACGATGCAGGTTCAGGTTACGGACAATACTCATATTTTATGTCTAAATATTTGCATCCTTGTGAAATTTATTCGATTGATGTTAAAGAAGAATGGATAAAGGATTGTAAAGATTTTTTTGCATCACAAAATATTACCAATGTAAAATTTGGAGTTGAAGATTTAACATCAATAAACCATAATGATAAATTTGATTTAATTGTTAGCGTTGATGTAATGGAACACATTGAAGACGATGTGAAGGTTTTTAATAATTTTTATAAGGCACTTAAAAAAGATGGTTATCTTCTAATCAACACTCCATCTATTTATGGCGGAAGTGATGTCCACGAAGATGAAGATGAAAGTTTTATTGGTGAGCATGCGCGTGTTGGATATTCAAAAGAAGATTTGGAAAACAAACTGCACCCATTAGGTTTTGTAACTAACCAGGTTAAATACACGTATGGTTTTTGGGGTGATAAAGCATGGCGGCTTGGAATCAAATATCCAATAATGCTGGTGAATGCATCTAAATTTTTATTTGTATTACTTCCGTTCTATTATTTAGTTACTTTTCCATTTACTTTTATTATGATGTTAATTGATATTAATTCAAATAATAAAATCGGCGCGGGAATTAATTTAATTGTAAAGAAATAAAGTTTTATCTGGAGAGATAATGGCAAAAGCAAAAAAAAATGTTGTATCAACTTCTTCCACAAAAGATAACTTCTTATCAAAGTTTAATATTAATAATCTTATTGCACCCAAGTATCATATTTTTGCCGCGGGGCTTATTGCAATAGTTTTATTTTTAATATTTCTTAATCCGATGTACTTTGGTGGAAAAACTTTTCAGTCAGGTGATATAATCGCCAGCGAGAGTGCAAAACCCTATATACTTAAAGATCACGAAGAGTTTACACTTTGGAATCCACACGTATTTTTAGGAATGCCTGCATACTCATTAGGAACAGAAAAAACATGGTTTAATCTTATATATATGGGATTTGCTTATTTACGCATTGCATTTATCAGTTTCTTTTCAGTTGAATATGCGGTTTGGAGTTTTTATTTAATCATACTTGCGTTTTCATCATTTTTATTGATGCGGCATATTACAAAAAATATGATGGTAAGCTTATTTACTTCAATTGCCACATCATTTAGCACGGGACTAATTGTATTTCTTTATATAGGACATGTAACAAAACTTACCTCTCTCTGTATGTATCCATTAATCTTTTTAATTCTTCTAAAGTTTGATGAGAAAATTAAAATTATTTATACACTTGCATTAATAATTATTCTGCAGTTATTCATTCAAGGATTCCATGTTCAGATAATTTTCTATACACTTTTTGCTGTTGCTATTTATTACATCTTCTTTTTTATAAGATATTTGATCAATAAGGATAAAGAAAGAAATGTTAAATTAATTAAGTCTGCGGCTCTTTTCATAGCTGCATCAGTTATTGCTGTATTAATCTCTGCAGATAATTTAACACAGATTTACGAATACACACCATACTCAACGCGAGGAACAGAAGGAATTTTAGAAAAAGAATCTTCCAACACTGAAAAATCTTCATCAGATTATTATGATTACCACACAAGTTGGTCATTTTCTCCACAGGAAATTTTAACATTCATCGTTCCATCATTTTATGGATTTGGAAACTCAACATATAAAGGTCCGCTAACTCAAAATCAAGATTATGAAGTAAACACGTATTTTGGTCAGATGCCTTTTGTGGATGTACCTATGTATATGGGTGTTATCGTTTTCTTTTTAGCGTTGTTTGGAATTTTCACTTGTTGGAAAGAACCGTTCGTTAAGTTTCTAACTATCCTTTCCGGTATCGCGCTATTTATTTCTTTTGGTAAAAATTTTTCTTTGTTATTTGATCTTATGTTTTACTACTTCCCATACTTTGATAAGTTCAGAGTTCCCTCAATGATTTTAGTGCTTGTGCAACTTTCATTACCAGTTTTGGCTGGATATGGAATTATGAAGATTATTTCTCTTCGAGAAAATCACGATAAGAAAGTAACATCAATTCTTAAATATGCGGCATATGCATTTACCGGAATCTTTATTATTTCTTTACTTGCTAACAGCGCTTTATCAAATTGGTTTATTACAAGGGTTAATGAATTTGCTGCAGGCATTCAAGCAAGCAAACCACAAAACGCACAATACTTTCAGGCATTTTCGCAATATATGGCGGATATGTTTATTAGTGATCTATTAATTGCGTTTGCATTTTTAAGTATAGTTTTTTGGGCTGCGATTTTATATTTAAACAAAAAGTTAAGCGCGGATTTACTTGTACTTGTAATAATTATTCTTACTGTTGTTGATCTTTGGAGAATTGATGGACGTGGTGCAAAATATCATGATAGTCCTGAAATAAAAGATAAATTTAATGCTCCACAATATGTCACAGTCATTAAAAGTCAAAATGATAAAGATCCATTCCGTATTTTAAATCTAAAACAAGATCAATCGTTAGGATCATTTAATCAAAACTCAAACTTTAACGCTTACTTTTTATTAGAAGATATGTACGGCTATTCGGGTATTAAGCCTAGAGCTTATCAAGATATTATGGATGTTGTAGGACCCGCAAATCCAACGTTATGGAGGATGCTTGGTGTAAAATATCTTGTTCTCGATCAACCTGTTCAAATGGGAGGATTAACAGTTTTATCAAGCAGCGAAAAAACTTTTGTTTATAGAAATGATGCCGCATTACCACGTGCTTATTTTGTTAATAAGGTAGAAAAGAAAAGCAGTATTGATGTATTGAATTTGATCAAAGCAAATGCATTTGATCCAAAAGATATTGCGTATGTTCAGGACATAGATTTAAAAGTTGATGCCCCTGATTCAACAACATATTCCAAAATTGTAAAATACACTGATGAAAGATTGCAACTTGATGTGAATGCATCTGGAAATAATTTTATGGTATTTAACACAACATATTTGCCGACTGGATGGAAAGCTTTTATTGATGATGACAAAACAGAAGTGTACCGAACTAATCATGCTTTAATGGGCATTGTAGTTCCAAAGGGTAAACATAAAATTGAATTCCATTATGCACCCAATAGTTTTTATATAAGTAAATATCTGGTTCTAATATTAAGTTCGCTTTCAATTTTTGGAATTGTGCTTGGGATATTTATCGAACGTAGAAAGCAGAAAAAATCAGAATAAAGTTAATTGAGTGTAATCATATAAATGAATTATCGTTTTGTTAAAGTAACAAGTTTTTATAGAAATTTTCTTAAATATTATTATTCTAATAATTCTGATATAAAAACTAAATCTTATTCTGAGCAATATGATGATCTGATGGCACAGGAGTTTGGCTGGTCAAATTATTATCAACTACATCTTAACAAATTAGGCAACGAAGCATTTGAAATAGTTGTGAACGCAGATTCACTTCAATCTGCCTGGGCAAATGAACATGGTTTACCATTAGCGGGTGAATCATTACTTCTGGATCAATTTAAATTTTATAAACCAGAAGTAATCTTTTTCCAGGATAGCTTCATTTTTAGTGTTTCTTTTCTTAAAGATTTAAAAAAGAATGTGCCATCCATAAAGAAAATAATTGGATGGTGTTGTTCGCCATTTACAGATCAGCAATTAGAAGTATATAGACTATTTGATTTTGTTTGTACCTGCTCACCTAAATTTGTTGATACGTTTAATAAAGTAGGAATAAAATCTTACCGCCTAAATCATGCATTTGAATCCTCACTGGTTCCAAAACTTAAAGTGGATAATAATTATCCAGAATCAGATTTTATTTTTATTGGTTCATTTATTGGGAATGAAGATTTTCATAATGAAAGAATCCAATTAATTGAATCACTATTAAATAAAAAAGTGAATCTTAGTCTCTACTCAAATCTCCCGAATGATAATCCAATTTATATTATGGGACAAAAGTTTGGTTATTTTACTGCCAACTTTCTTAGATATATTGGATTAAATAGTCTCGCGCTTAAATTGCCGTTAATAAAGAAAACAGCGCAATTAACTATGATACCTAAGAAAATTAATTTTTCAAGAGAATTTAAAAAAACAGCAATTCCTACTCCACTATTCGGACTTGAAATGATGAAGGCATTATCAAAATCTAAAATTGGGTTTAATTCTCATGGTGGAGTGGCAGGTGATTACGCAGCAAATATAAGATTGTTTGAAGTTACTGGCGTCGGTTCGTGTTTGTTAACAGATCACAAAAAAAACATCACCGATTTCTTTGAACCAGATAAAGAAGTTGTTACATATAAATCCGCAGACGAATGTGTAGAGAAAATTGAATGGTTACTCTCACATCCCAATGAATTAAAACAGATAGCGGATGCGGGGCAACAAAGAACATTGAAAGTTCATAGTTTTAAACAAAGAGCAGAAGAGCTTAATAAAATAATATCAGATGAATTGAGCAATTAAATCTTAAATAAAACAATTTCATTTTAGTTTAGAATCAAAATTATCTTTCCAAACTAATCTTGCATATGTGTATGGAATAAATTTCCAAAAAGTATTTAATGACCAAGAAATTAATTTTAAAATACCATTGTTGCTTTTCATTGTTTCAAAATCATATCCCTCTCTATTTAAGTAAAATATAGAATAAAACAATTTTGAAAGTGGTTTTAAATATTTATTCTTTTTAAAGATTAAACCGTTTCCATTTTTTCTAACAATCCATTTATGTGAGTTTGCCGGAAGCAATATTTCGGTTATTGGTCCAGGAGTTTCTATATAGCCGGATTTACTGATTCTTTGAAGTTCATTACAAAACTTTACAGGGTCATCAACATGTTCACCAATGTGTGATGCAATTACACAATCAAACTCTTTATCAGCAAAGGGAGAAACTAGCGCATCACCAAGAACAAAGTATTTATCACCCGGCATTTCAATTTTGGCAGTTGTACGATGAATTGTATCACCAGTATATTTATCAATAATTACATTTGCTCTTCTATTTGGTTGATGACCACTTCCAACGTCAAGAACTTTCCAATCAGGATTTATATTTAATACTTTTTGCGTGTTACCGGCTTTCCATCTTACAATTGCTTTTGTATAAGCCAAATATGTTTGATTGCTAATTACATCTGGACTAAACATATTTTTACCAAACTCGTGTAATTTAGTTTTATCAAATTTATAGGAGTTATCAAGCATATACAGAATAGCTTGTTTTAATTCATCCAGATTTCTTCGCTCAATTAATATTCCTGTGGTTGGGTTAACAAAATCTTCTGGTCCGCCGCATTTGGTTGCGATAACAGGAATTCCATAAAGTATAGCTTCTGCAGTAACAACTGAAAATCCTTCATCATCACTGTTCAGGATATGAAAGTCTGCCTTTGTGAGCATCTCAAGTTTTTTTTCTTCAGTTACAAAACCATGAAAGACGATGCACTTATTAAGAACGTTCAATTCATCAGCTAACTTTACAAGATTTTCTTTTTCGCTTCCTTCTCCTATGATATTAAATACGCAATCTTTTCTATTCAAATCATTGTATATATGGGCAAAAGTTCTAATTATGTCAGCGACATTTTTTCTATCATTTAATATTGAGATATGAATAGCTGATTTTTTTTCTCTTGGTTTGATTAGGTTATTAAGGGATAAATAATTTTCATTTATCTCAACAATATTTGGAATCACTCCAAAATTTCCTTTGAATCCAACTTTCTTAATATATTCTAAAGAAGGGTGCGAATCAACATTTATAAAAGAACATTTCTTTATAACTATACTTTTCAGAAATCGTAAAGGAATTTTTGTTTTTTTTGTCATTCCTCGTAAAAAATTTATATCCGGTGTAGAATGTTCAGTAATTACGTAATCGATTCCTTTTAAAATTTTAAATAGAAAAGCAATGTAGGCTGATCGGTCTATAATATTAGAATGAATTAAGTTAGGATGTCCCCACCTTGATTTAATCTCTCGCCAACCAATGTAGTAAGACTTTATGTATCTAAAATTGTAAAAAAGAATGTTAATGAATTTATTTGAGGATTTTTTAAAGTAAACACGTGCAGTTAATACATTGTTTTCGGTAATAACTTCTAATTCATAGGTTTTACTTATAATTGAAGGATCATCAACAACATAAATAAGTGCGATATCGCAAATACGAGTCATCGCTTCAGCTTTTCTTTTAACAAAAATTCCTAAAACTTTATTAACCCTGCTGGGATACCAGCTTGCAAGGAACAATATTTTATACTTTAATGGTTTCATTGAGTAAATTATTTTAGAATAAATGAATAAACAAAAGTAAAAAGTTTAATTAAAAGAATATTAGTAGCTTAAGATTGATCTGACCAAAAGCGATAGTAGCTAATAATTTTATTTGCAATTTCATAAGTAAAATATGAATAATTATGGATATTTTTAATTGAATGAAAAATAATAATGAGCGCAATTAATTTGATAATCAAAGTTTATTTATGGGCATAGTAATTCGTCAAAGCATAAAGACCACGGTGGTTTCTTACTTAGGTTTTGCGATTGGGTATGTAAATACGCTTTTTCTTTTTCCATTGGTACTATCAAAAGAACAAATTGGATTAACGCGTCTTTTAATTAGTGTTTCATTTCTATTTGCCACATTTGCTTCGCTTGGTTCTGGCAATATTCCTACAAAATTTTTTCCATACTTTAAGGACGAAAAAAAACAACATAATGGAATATTATCCTTTCTTCTATCAATTGGTTTGATGGGCTTTATATTATTTGTTATAATTTTTATCCTCTTAAAAGATGTCATCTTTAACATTTATTCTAAAAACTCACCATTGTTGCTTGAATATTTCTACTATTTCATTCCCTTCACTTTAATAGTTGTGCTAACCACAATTTTTGAATCTTATCTTATTGTGCAGCAAAAACCGATAGTACCGGCATTTGTTAGAGAAATATTAATGCGATTATTAATAATGGTTGGCTTAACAGCTATTTATTTTGGATTTTTCACTTTCACTTCTTTTGCCAGTTCAATAGTTATCTATTACTTGTTGGGTCTTTTCGTTTTGATCCTTTACATCAAAAGAGAAAAAATCCTTTTTCTAAAACCTAATTTTCAAATATTAAAAAGTCCACATTTTAAAGAAATGCTTGTGTTTGCAGGATTCGTTATTATGGGTAATGCAAGTGCTACAATCATCGTTAACATTGATAGTTTAATGCTTAGTGCATGTTCAGGCTTAGGAAGTGCGGGCATTTATACAATTGCATTTTTTATTGCTGCTGTTATTGAGATTCCTAAAAGATCTATTTCTCAGGTTGTTATCCCAATTGTTTCTCAGGCTAATAAAGATGGAGATATTCCAAAACTTAAAGAACTCTATCAAAAAACTTCCTTAAACCAGTTAATTGTTGGTGGTTTAATATTTCTTGGAATTTGGTGTAACATTGATAATGTTTTTAAATTAATTCCAAATGGAAGCGTGTATGCGCAAGGCAAATGGGTTGTGTTTTTTATAGGGTTAAGCAAGTTATTTGATATGGCAACGGGTGTTAATCAGGAAATTGTTGGCACATCCAGATATTACAAACTTGATTTAGTGTTTTATCTGTTTCTTGTTGTGATAGCTGTAATTTCTAATTATATATTTATCCCACTATATGGAATTACGGGCGCTGCAATTGCATCTGCAATTTCAATCTTTCTATTTAATGCAATTAGATATTCGTTCTTACTTTATGTTTTTAAGATTCAACCATTTTCATTCAATACATTAAAAGTAGTTTCAGTTTTCCTTGTAACTCTGTTAACTAGTTATCTAATTTTACCTTTCAGCAATTTTATTGTTGATTTAATCGTTAGAAGTTTAATCGTATTGGTTTTATTTGGCGGCCTCGTTCTGTTATTTAAAATTTCGGAGGATGTACAAAATGTTATAAATTCCATTATATCCAGGATCAAAAAATTCTTCTAATTTATTTTTAGTTCTAATCAAAATTACTCTTAATTTCATCTAACCATTAATAACAATCAATAGTTGTTATTTAGTAATCAATGTTATCCTCTTCTGAAAAATTAAGTAAATATTACTTGATATTAGTTTTTATTATTTGTTAGTTTGCTTACACATTTATTACTTAGGGGTCGGGTATGAAAAAATTAAATGTTCTATTCAGTTTATTATTTGTTTTAATAGTCATCAGTTGCTCATCAGATCCGGTTGGAATTAATAATCCAAAAGAATCTGGTAAAATTCTTCTTAAGATTGATAAACAAAACGCACCGGAAAGTGTAGTATTTGTAAAAGCATATCTAACCAGAGAAAACCATCAACCAATAACAGGAACATTAAATCTGCAATCAGATTCCACAGCAGATGTTTTGTTAGAAAATATAGATGCAGGAGAATGGCATTTAAAAGTAGATGCAGAAGATGACAGCGGATTAGTTCTCTACACCGGTGAAACAGATGTACAAATCTTTGCAGGATTCACATCACAAGTATATTTAACACTTAGTCCAACAGGATCAGGCACAGGATCAATTTACATTTCAGTTAATTGGGGTGTTCCATTTAATTATAGTTGGCTGGACTATTATAATAATCCTCTCATAGTGCCCGTAGGAAACTCATATGACAATTTAGGAATTGCTCAACCAGTAGTTTTGTATGATTCCGGTGTTTATAAAATGTGGTTTCATGGTTTGGGAAGAGTTGGGGCCGAACCCTGGAAAACCCACATCCTCTATAAAGAATCAGTTGATGGAATAAATTGGACAGCATTCCCTAATCCTGTTATTTTCCCTGGGGGTACAAATTCCTGGGACTCAAAATCTGTTTCTCCTGGTGCTGTAATAAAGGAAAACGGAATCTATAAGATGTATTACAACGGATACTCTGATGAATATGCTAGTTGGCATATAGGTTTAGCTACTTCTATTGATGGAATAAATTGGATAAAGCACTCTCAACCAATTTTATATGGTACCTCTGGCTGGGAATATCAAATTGGGCCTACAGCTGTAGTTAAAATTAATGGTAATTACTTGCTCTACTATACAGGCAGAAATTTACCTCAATATAAAATTGGTGTTGCCGTATCAACTGATGGAATTAATTTTACGAAATATACAGGAAACCCGATTCTTACTAATGATAAACCCTGGGAACTAAATGGAGTTTTAGATGGAAGTGTAATAATGAATAATGGCACATTAAAAATGGTTTATATGAATTCTAATGCATCTGGATTCGGTATGGCTACTTCAACAAATGGATTAAACTGGGTAAAGGATAACAGTAATCCATTTTTTACGGATGCTAACACAGCAAATAACTGGGGTTACTCTGATATCGCTTATCCATCTTTAGTAAAGACAAACAATGAATATAGAATATACTATTGTGGTATTGGCGATAATAGTATTGTTTATAAAATTGGTATGATGCGCAAACAATTATAATTAATGGAATTAATTTTTAGTCATTTAGTATTTAGATTAATTACATAAGGTGCCTGTTATGAAAAAAATATTTGTTCTCTTTAGCTTGTTTTTTGTTTTACTAATAATCAGTTGTTCAAGCGATCCGGTTGGATCTGATAATCCAAAAGACTCTGGTAAAATTCTACTCAAGATCGATAAGCAAAATGCACCGGAAAGTGTAGTATTTGTAAAAGCATATCTAACCAGAGAAAATCATCAACCAATAACAGGAGCATTAAATCTGCAATCAGATTCCACAGCAGATGTATTGTTGGAAAATATAGATGCAGGAGAATGGCATTTAAAAGTGGATGCTGAAGATGACAGCGGATTGGTTCTCTACACTGGTGAAACTGATGTACAAATATTTGCAGGATTCACATCACAAGTATATTTAACACTTAGCCCAACAGGATCGGGCACAGGATCAATTTACATATCAGTTAATTGGGGTGTGCCAACTAACCACAGTTGGATTGATTATGCATCAAATCCCGTTCTAACTAAATTAAATAATTTTTACGATCAAAATGGGATATCACATCCTGTAATTTTGTATGATAACGGCGTTTACAAAATGTGGTTTAACACAATGGCTGGTGATGGAAGGTCTTATACTTTTTACGCAACCTCGCCAGATGGAAAGCTTTGGACCCGATATAATAATAATCCAGTGTTGCAACCTGGCTCCTCAAATGAATGGGACAATGGTGGAACGACTGCAACTTGTGTAGTTAAGATTGATAACATATACAAACTTTATTACACCGGTTATTCATCTTACACTAATAGATATAATATTGGCTTGGCCACTTCTACAGATGGAGTTAACTGGACAAAAAATGTGAATCCAGTTTTAACTGGTACAACAAACAGCTGGGATTATCAAGTTTCTAGCGGTGATGTTGTCTTCGTTCAAAATGTTTATTATTTGTATTATCATGCTTCTTCTTATAATTCCAATGAATACAAAATCTGCGTTGCTACATCAAACGATGGTGTAAATTTTGTAAAATACATTAACAATCCAGTTCTTGTTAAAACTCAACTTTGGGAAGAAAACGGAATTGCCCGTCCTTCCGTAATTTATGATGAATCTCAATTTAAAATGGTTTATATGAATACTTCAGGGAGCGATATGAGTCTTGGTATGGCTACTTCAACAGATGGTTATAACTGGACAAAAATTCCATCAAACCCTATATTTGGTTGCCCAATGACTTCAAATGGTTGGGCAAGTGCTTACGTCGCATATCCATGCTTTAGAAAAATTGGGAATGAGTATAGAATTTATTATTCCGGTTCAAATATTTTTGATCAAAAATATGGAAAAATAGGATTTGTAAGTAAGCATCAATAAAGCGAATACTAAATTAATATTAACCCTATGGGTTTTGTTAAGCCCATAGGGTTTTCTATTTTTAAATAGTTTTTGATAATTATTATTTCTTTATGAAACACGATATAAACTCTCCAAAATATAATGATAATAGAAAATATGATTATTCTTTCACTGAAAATGAAGACCGAAATGAATACTCAAGAATAGTTGATTTGATTTCACCGAATTCAAAAGTAATAGATATGGGTTGTGGGAATGGGTCGTTATTGAATCTTCTAAAAGAGAAAAAAAATATTCAAGAATTTGGGATAGAACTTTCTGAGAGCGGAGTTGAGGTTTGTCGTAAAAAAGAATTAAATGTTGTACAGGGAAGAATTGATGAAGAATTAAAAATTACAGATAACGCTTTTGATTATGCTATCTGCAATGTAACTATTCAGATGGTAAATTATCCTGAAATATTGTTAAAAGAGATGAAAAGAATTTCGAAAAGACAGATTATTTCATTTCCTAACTTCGGTTTTTATAAAAACCGAATTGATTTTCTAGCAAAAGGTAGAATGCCAAAACCTATGTTATTTGGTTATAGTTGGTATTCAACAGGACATCTTCACCAACTTACTATAAAAGATTTTTATGAACTAATAATATATGTTGAAGGAATTAAAGTTATTAATGTTGTTTTAGAAAAATCCTCTAACCCTATAAAGAATTACTTTTTAACAAGATACCCTAATTTATTCCAGGTATTGCCCATTTTTCTATTAGAAAAAGTATAAATGAATATTCTAACTAAAGTATTAAACAGAAAAGAATTAATTGATCAACCTCCGGTTCTTATTGATATTGGAGCCTCAGGTCAAATTCATAAAATATGGAGAAAGATTGCTCCTCATTCCATTTGCGTTGCTTTTGATGCTGATGATAGAGAGTTTGGTTTTGTTACTAATGATAAAAGTGGATTTAGAAAACTTCATGTTTTTAATTGTATTGTTACCAATAAAGATGATAAAGAAATTGAATTTTACTTAACGGAATCACCTTACTGCTCAAGTACATTGACACCCGACATCAATGCTTTAAACGTGTGGGCATTTGCAGATAAATTTAATGTTCAATCTACAACAAATCTTAAATCAATTTCATTAACAAATGCATTAAAACAAGTAAATCTAACTTATGTAGATTGGTTCAAAACTGATTCGCAAGGTACTGATTTGAGATTATTTAAAAACCTTGGTGATGAAATTACTCAAAAGGTTCTAGTTGCTGAATTTGAGCCTGGAATTATTGATGCATATAAAGGCGAAGATAAATTTTTTATGCTTTTAGAATATATGGCTGATAAAAACTTTTGGCTTTCAAATTTAACTATTAAGGGATCAAAGAGAATCTCCAATGATAATCTTAAGGATCTATCTTCAAATGGTTTGTTGCAAAAATTAATACAATTTTCTCTGGTTACTTCTCCAGGATGGTCCGAAACAACATTTATTAATAAATTTGATAAAGAGCTATCAATTCGTGATTATTTACTAGGATGGG
This sequence comes from Ignavibacteriales bacterium, assembly GCA_016709765.1. NCBI lineage: Bacteria > Pseudomonadati > Ignavibacteriota > Ignavibacteria > Ignavibacteriales > Ignavibacteriales bacterium. Next base: position 82,763 of record JADJMD010000014.1, on the reverse strand, counting down.
TGTTTGCAACCATACTTAAGCAATACGGATTTGCATTTAATATAGCCACTATTGCTAAAAAGAAGTTTAATGATAATATGTTCATTGAAATGACGGAGGCATCTTCATATGCTCTCAAAATGAATATTCTAAAACTTAAGTTTTTTCCTGCTGTTTTTGAAAAAATTTCTAAATTGTTAAAAATCGAATAACCATGTTTAACTTCTGCACACTTTTCGATTCAAACTATTTATCACGCGGCATTGCATGTTATCGCTCCTTAGAAAAGAAATGTGATGACTTTCATCTTTATATTTTTGCGTTTGATGATAGAGCATATAAAATCTTAAAAAAGTTGAATTTCAAAAAAGTAACTATCATTTCACTTAAAGAATTTGAGGATGAAGAATTGCTAAATGTAAAACCAACAAGATCTATTGCAGAGTATTGCTGGACTTCAACCTCTTCAACAATTCTTTATGTGCTTGAAAATTATAAGGTTGATAACTGTACTTACATTGATTCTGATATTTATTTCTATTCCTCCCCCAAAACAATTTTTGATGAAATGGGTGATAAGTCTATTTTATTAACAGAGCATAGATATTCTCCCAAATACAATAAAGAATTAAAAGCTGGCAAATATTGCGTACAGTTTGTAACTTTTAAAAATGATGATCTCGCTTTGAAGGCTCTAAAATGGTGGCGAGAAAGATGTATAGAATGGTGTTATAACCGTTTTGAAGATGGAAAGTTTGGTGATCAACTTTATTTAGATGATTGGACGGAAAGATTTGAAGGTGTGCATGTAATGGGGCATCTCGGTGGCGGGTTAGCGGCTTGGAATATTCAACAATATTCTTTTGAAAAATTAAATGGAGATTTGATTGGAACTGAAATCAAATCTGGCAAAAAGTTTAGTACTGTGTTTTATCATTTTCATTACTTAAGATTTTTTAATAATGATCAGATAGAGCTAGGGAGAAGAACATTAAACAAAAATATCTTAGACATTTTTTATAAACCATACATAGAAAATTTGGAAGAAATCAAAGCAGAAATCACGAATCTTGATGGTTCATTTGATCCAAATGGCCCAGCTCAAAAACCTCTTAACTGGAAAACACCATTGTTATATATTTACAGGAAACTTTTTGGTGTTTATAATATTTATAATAAATCGGATTTTCTAAAATAAATTATGGCAAAACTTATTACATTAAAAACATTTTCTGATAACAGAGGCAATCTAACTGTAATTGAAGATCAAATTCCCTTTGAAGCTAAACGTGTTTTTTATATTTACGGTGTTGATGATTCTGTGCGCGGCGGTCATAGACATAAAACTACAAGACAAGCCGCAGTTTGTATTCATGGTAGCTGTATAGTATCCAATAATGATAGCAAGACAAAACAGGATTTTCTTTTAGACCATCCAAGCAAATGCTTGCTATTAGAGACCTATGATTGGCATACTATGCATCACTTTACACCTGATGCTGTTTTGCTGGTTTTTGCTAGTACAAAATTTGATCCAGCAGATTATATCTATGAGGAATACAAGTGATTGATTACGAGAACTTAAATAAATCAAATTTAGTTTTCTTTGAAGAGTTCAAAAAATCATTTGATGAAACTCTAAACTCAGGTTGGTTTATTCTTGGTAAAAATGTTGAACGATTTGAGAAAGATTTTGCATTATTCCATAGCACAAAACATTGTTTTGGTGTTGCCTCTGGACTAGATGCACTTCTGCTTTCTCTTAAAGCATTTGAGTTTGAAAAGGGCAGTGAAGTAATTGTTCCGTCTAACACTTATATCGCAACTATTCTTTCAATTCTTCATGCAGGATTGAAACCTGTTCTAGTTGAACCTGATATTGCTACTTACAATATCGATCCCCAAAAAATAGAAGAAAGTATTACTACTCGCACAAAAGCATTAATGATAGTACATCTATATGGCAAAAGTTGTGCAATGGATGAAATTGTTTTGTTGTGCAAAAAGTATAATTTAAAATTGATTGAAGATTGCGCACAATCTCATGGTGCAAAATATAAAGACAAGTTGACCGGAACATTTGGTGAATTTGGCTCTTTCAGTTTTTATCCAACAAAAAATCTTGGTGCTTTGGGTGATGCAGGAGCAATAATAACTAATGATGAATCGCTTGCTGGAAAGATTAAACGATTAAGAAACTATGGCTCCGATGTAAAGTATTACAATGAAGTTGTTGGGTATAATTCCAGGCTTGATGAAATACAGGCTGGATTTTTAAGCCTCAAACTGAAAAAGCTTGATGAGATAAATGAACACAAAAGAAAATTAGCACGAATTTATTTAGATAATCTTAAATCCGATTTTATAAAACCAGTTGTTGATGTAAACTATTTTGATGTCTATCATATATTTAATGTTCGGCATTCAAAACGTGACAAGCTGCGTGAGTATTTGTTAAAAAATGAAATTAAAACTGATATTCATTATCCCGTTGCCCCGCACAAACAAAAAGCGATGAAGAATATAATTGAAGGCTATTACCCGATTTCCGAAGAAATTCATAACACAACTTTGAGCTTGCCTTGTTCATTCGGGCATACTGAAGATGAGATTTATAAAGTTGTTGAATTGATGAATAGATTTTAAAGAGACTTTATCAAAGCGGCAAATTCTCTAGATATAACTTCACGATCATATTTTTCTATGTTTTTATTGTCGTAATTTTTTATAAAGTTTTTTCTAAAAAACTCTGCAACACTTTCATCATATTTGAACATCATTCCCGCATCAACATCGTTAAGAATTTGCTTTACTTCTGTGTTGTTATTACCAAAAGCAATTATTGGATTCCCGGTTCGCATAGCCTCAAATAATTTTCCAGGAACGTGGCGTGGTTCTGATGAACAAACCAAAAGCATATCTGCAGAGCAGATCTCTTCAATCATTTTAGGAAAGGGGAGAAAACCAGCAACTTGAACAAAATCATTCAATCCAATTTGATTAATATAATTTAGAATTTCGTTATCAACCGTACCGATAAATTTTATCTTAATATTGTTGCCAAATTGATTTTCAATCTTTATTTGATCCCAAAGTTTTTTGGGATTTTGGTATGCAAAAATATTACCGGCATGCACTAATAATTTTTCGTTGCGATTTTCTTTTTTTATTGTAATATTTTCAAACGAATTAGCATCATAGCCCCAGTATAAAACAGATGATTTATCTTTTAGAAACTGATATTTATTTATATAATCTTCTTGAGCGGATTTTGTAACAAAAATAACTTGCTTAGCATTTTCCAAAACAGATTTTTCAAAATGATTATCCAAAGTCAGGGTGAGTTTATTTCGCTTAAAGTTTTTGTAGTAGATAATATCAACCCATGGATCAATTAAAACAGGAATGTGGGGAATGGAAAACTTCTTACTGAGATTTAAACCTATCAAGTGTGAACTATGCGGCGGACCGATAGATATTATTGCATCAATCTTTTCTTTCTCTAAAAATTTCTTTGCTGCTTTAATTGCCGTAAAATTCCAGCCAACTCTTGCATCTGGAACAAATAAATTCATTCTTATCCAGATTGATATACGATGAGCTAAACTTTTGTTTTCAAGAGAAATTGTTTCTGATGCTATCAGTTTTTCATTTTTATTCTTACCAATAAATTTTCTATAAATATCAAAAGGCTCAAGTGCTTTAGATTTTATGACTCTCCAACCAGGATCAACTTTGCTTAAAAGGCTCTCATCTTTTTGGGTAAATGTTTCATCTTCAACCGTTAAAATTATTGGCTCAATTTCTTCTTTTGGAAGATGTCTAATAATATCAAGCGGCCAATGAAGTGAAGCTTTACCTGATGGTGGCCAAAAGTATGATATGAATAAAACTTTTTTCATTGATTAAATCTTTACACCAACATATCTAATAACATCTGCTTTGCCGATATGGTATGCTCCTTCATTAAGATTAATTGTTTTAGATTCTAAAAGGTTAGTCTGTAGTTGAGAAGTAAGATTAATTAATTCAGATTCTGAAAATAAAAGCTGAGGATCCTTGGGTCCGCCGGAGGAATTATTTATCTGTTCCTTGCTAAATGTCTCAATAATTAATTTTCCATTAGTATTAAGTGCATAAATTGAACCATTAAAAATTATCTGGTTAATTTGAGTAGGAAGATGGAGGAAAATCATTACTATCAAATCATATTTATTTTCAATAAACCGATAGTTTTCAAAATCATTAACAGTGTAGTTAATTTCAACATTATTCTCATTAGCTAATTTTAGAGCTTTTTCTTTTGCAGATTCACTAAAATCAACAGCGTCTACATTCCAATCGAGTGATGCAGCATAAACAGCATTTCGGCCTTCACCTTCACCCAGAAACAGTGCTTTCCCTGGTATTAGTTTTTCAATCTCAGATTTAAAAAACTCATTCGGCTTTATTCCATAAGCAAAATCTTGTTCTGAATACCTTTTATTCCAAAAATCTTTACTCATTAAAAACTTACTATGTTAGTTATTATTTACTGTAAATTTACGAATAAAAATAATATCGGAAAGCAGTTAGGTTCTAATCAGATTTTGTATTTTTGATTAATCATTTAAAGAAGTATTAAGAAAATGGATATAAAAAGTCTTAAAAAATTCATTGTAGTTGGCGATAGGGTTTTAATTAGACCCCAGGAAGATGCAAGCAAAACTAACAGCGGGTTGTATTTGCCGGCTGGTGTAACAGAGAAAGAAAAAATCCAAAGTGGTTATGTAATAAAAGTTGGTCCGGGTTATGCAACATCCGCACAAAATGAAGATGAATCCTGGAAGGGGAATACTGATCAAGTAAAATATATTCCGTTGCAGGCAAAAGATGGTGATTTGGCAATCTTTTTAAGAAAAGAAGCTTTTGAGATTGAGTTTGAAAGAGAAAAATTTTTAATTGTTCCTAATTCTGCAATTTTACTGCTTATCAGAAATGATGATTTTGAAATCTAAGTTTTAAAAAATCATTACAGCAATTGCAAATAAAAATGAAGATGCAATAATAATTTTCATAATTATTGAAAAATCATTTTTTCTTTCTGTCGCAAAAACATTTCCGTAGTTAAAATCAGATACGAGGTTTGAAGTATTTACAGTCGCTTTCATATCACCGACCTAATAATTATTGTTTAAGTTTATATTCATTTATCCTAAATCATTTGTTTGCAGGATAAAAATGTTATTTCTATTTGTACAAAAAACGTGCTGAATAGATATTTGATAAAGTTATTAAAATGTAAGGGTATGTCGGTAAAAATTTCGATGCGCATAAGTAACAGAAATATTACCCGCCAGAATCATCGCCAAATTGTTCGTATTCCGAGAAGTTAGTTATTCTTCACGAATAACTTTAAGTTTTCTTTGAAGTGTTCTTTCACTTACACCAAGAATTGAAGCTGCTTTTCTTACATTGTTATTTAAAGTACCCATAACATTTATTATATGTTTCTTTTCAGCTTCCTCAAGTGAAATTAAAAGTTCTGATTTTTGTAATTCAAATTCTTTTCCATCGCTTATTCTCGGTATTTCGACTGCACTCAATCTTTGATTATCATCAGCCTGGACAACGGAATTAAAAATTACATTTTCTAATTCGCGTACATTCCCAGGAAAAGAATAATTTCTTAATTGTGCAATTGCTTCACGAGTTAAACCTAAAATATTTTTGTTGTAAGTTTTGTTTGCAACCTTAATCAAATGATTGGATAATAATAATACGTCGTTACCTCGTTTGCGTAATGATGGTAAACTTATATGCCCGCGATTAAGTCTGTAATAAAGATCTGCACGAAAACTACCTTTATTAACAGCATCAGCCAGATCTCTATTAGTAGCTGCTATAATTCTAATATCTAATTTAATTGGATTAGAACTTCCAATCTTAAAGATTTCGTTATACTGAATGGCCCGTAAAAGTTTTCCCTGAAGTTCTTTTGGCATCTCGCCAATTTCATCAAGAAAAATTGTTCCGCCATTTGCTTCTTCAAAATATCCTTGTTTATCTGTTGTGGAGTCAAGTAAAGTTCCTTTAATATTTCCGAACAATTCACTTTCTAAATGCGATGCTGATATAGATGAAAGATTAACTGCAACATAAGGTTTTAATTGTCTTGCAGATAGATCGTGAATTTTTTTTGCAACAAGATCTTTACCAGTCCCAGTTTCACCAACAATAAGTATTGTTTCATTAGTTGGAGCAAAGATTTCAACAAGATTAAAAACCCTATGCATAGTTTCAGATTCAGTGATAATATTTGCAAATTTATTTTCACTTGCCTTTACAACCGGACCTTCTGATCTTAAAACATCTCTCTCTTTTTCAAGTAGTTTATATCCAATCGCTCTTCGGATTGTTAGTAATAAACGATCAGTATCAGGTGGTTTAATAATAAATTCATAGGCTCCAAACTTAATTGCTTCTAAAGCAATTTCTTTATCATCAACTGCAGTTACAATGATTACAGGAATGTTTGGATACTCAGGGGTAATTTGCTCAAGCAGCTGCAGCCCATTCATCTGGGGCATATAAATATCAAGCAGGATTAAATCTATACTTTGTGTTTTTAGTATCTGCGGAACATTTAACGGATTTGATTCAGTAATTACGTTTTCATATCCCTCGTGTTGAAGAATACTTTTAAGTAAATCTAAATATGACAACTCGTCATCAACGAGTAAAATTGTTTCTTTCAAAATAAATTACCTTTTGCTTTTCTAAAATGTATAGATAAAGATATGAATAGTCCAGAGGATTTAATTAAAAAATAGACTCTAACCCCAATTAAGTAAAGTTTTTGTTATTCAAGCCATGATACTATTTCAAACCCACCAGTTCCAGGGAAAAAAGGAGGTGACGCTAACATAAATCTTTCATCATATTTATATCTTTTAGCAAATCCATGATTAATGCTCGATCCACTAAACGTTCCAACTGCTTGCCTTGTATTTTGAATTATGCCACCTAACAGATTTATATTTCCACTTACGGGTCTAAGGTTATATCTATCTGCTCCAAATCCACCTTTTTCATTGTAAACTGAAGCATGAATATTAATATCTGAATTGTTTGCAGTATTATCTGTAATTAATACATTGTATTCAGCACAAATACCAAGCATATCACCAGAGTTTGGATACTGCCTTGGATCTTTACTATAAACAATGTCATCATCTAAATAGACAGACCCTTTGCCACCTGTTGTGTTATTGCAAGCAACGGTATATTGCCCCTTAACAGTGCCGCTTAGTCTAACAATAGAATTTTTAGCAAAGATCATCCCATTTGAAGCAACATCAGGCAGATAAACTGAAGTATAAGAAGCACCATATGAATATTTGTACTTTAATGAATCATTCGCAAAGCACATATAAACTGTATCATGACCAGTGAACTTATATCCACCTGCATCAGCTGCAGATTCCATATTATCCACAGCATCTGTTGGCATCGGCAGACTAACACCTGATTCATATCCACCAAGAAAATATGGTTTATCGGTACTTTTATTTGTTTTATAAATAAGAGATTTTAAGCTTGATGCCTTTCCGAAAAATACCGGATGTAATGCAGCCCTCAAATAATCTTGAGTGTGAAATGGTCCCCAAACTGTATCATTACCAGTCCACCAAATTGTACCACCTTCGCTAACAGAGTAATAAGCAAACTTTGAAAATTTACTTGGTGAAAGAGTTACAGTTACAGTACTTGTTAATCCATGGTAAATGCCAGTGGCAGTTATTTGTCTGATATTTTTATATGCATCAACAATTTGAATTGAAACATCTAGTTTTCCGCCAGAAAAAGTTTTATTTGAATATCCATCAGTCCATGTTGGATCAACAAATACTTGACTGGCTGCCAGGTTAGCTCCGCTTACTGCAATATTATGTGCAATCATTTCAGTATAATACGTGACCATGTTTCCGACTGCATCCGTAGATATTCTTCCAAAATTTTTTATGGCAACCATGAATAAAAGTGTAAAACCAATAATTACAAGAAAAGTTGCTTTGCCGGCCATATTATCTTACCTGTTTTTTAAATTTCTGGAAACCATTCTTATTTGTCTCCAAAATGCTTTTGAAAATTTTTGATCATATGCTTCAGTACTTTCTACAGTCAAATTTATCTCGATTGAAGTAATGCCACCATTCAACCCAATTGGAGGGGCAAGGGTATCTCCGAGAGCATCAAAATAAACTAGTTTAAACTGAGTGACTCCCAAATTTGCACTTTTAGGTGATTCATCATTTAATACCCTGTAGAGGAGTCTATCTCTTGGATTTGCTGTGCCTGTTAGTTCTGATGCCGGTCCTAAGTAATAGTGAATAGAATCCACGGTGCCATCGTTGTCGATATCTGTATAAAATTTAATTTCTGAAGTATCGGCGTAAAGTAAAGCTTTTGTTGGATCCGGAATTAAGTTCCAGTTTTTGCAGTATCCAATTTTTCTAAAATCATATTCGATTATTTGAGCTTGAGTTGCCAGATTTTGTTGAATTGTTAATTCTCCAGAATGGTTGTAAGTTTTTTCTGTAATTGAGTCGCTGAGTCTATATGCTATTGACATCATTACCCCGCCAATTATTACAGAGCCTAGTATATCAAGTAAAGTTGTGAAGCCCATTTTATTCCCTTATCTGAAATGCCAATAACTATAGATTGTTGACATCACCACCGTGTCTTGCATCGATTCACTGGTAACTATCACATCCATTTTTTTATTCCATGTTCTATATGCCACTTTGGTTTCAGGAGCATTTGATGCTACATAGTAAACTTTACAATATAAATCATATTCGGCAGAAGGCAGATAATCATAGTGATAGTGATATCCGTCGTAATCATCAAAATCGTTAAATGTTTGGCTGGAATCCTGAATTTCCCCAACTCCGCGACCCAAAGGATAATTGGTAAGTAAACTACAAGCATCAACTTCATTGTCCAAAGTATTTGCATCAAAAGCTTTTTTACTCGCTTCTTCAATTAAAGATGTACCTAATGAAACAGCTAAGATGCCAAGTTTGGAGTCTTGCATAACAGTTTCGTTTGCTAGTATGAAGTTGTTCATTTTTAGAACTGTTATAGAAAGTATTAGCAAAGCCCCAATGCTAAAAAGAGATTGTCCCGTGTTCATAATAAATTCTTTTTAATATTTGATGTCTCTATTAGCAACTATCGTACAAAAAAATATTCTCTTTTTGGGTCAGATAAAGTTTTACTTTTTAATAAATAATATATTTTGTAGGATATTTTAGATAATCTTTACTGAAATATGGAAAATTTTACCTACTGTTTAATCCTTATCTTTTAATCTTGGCGACAAATTTATCGCCCAAAATAGGACAATGATGTAAGTATAATTATTAAAAATCTATTTTCTTATCTTTGTATAATTAAAAAATTAATAATTATTGTTAAAAAGGTTTAATTATGACAGCAAATTATGATATGATCAAAAAAGTTTATTCCAATTACAAAACTAAACTTAGCGAGATACGAAAAGTTGTTAATCGTCCATTAACATATACTGAAAAGGTTTTATACACCCATCTATATGATAAAGCAACAAAAGAATATACAAAGGGTAAAGATTATGTTGATTTAGCTCCTGATAGAGTTGCGATGCAGGATGCAACCGCCCAAATGGCGCTTCTTCAATTTATGTCTGCAGGAAGAAAAACAACCGCAGTTCCATCAACCGTTCACTGCGATCACTTGATTCAAGCACAAGTTGGTGCGGTAGAAGATCTTAATCGTGCAACAACAGAAAACAAAGAAGTTTATGATTTTCTTGAAAGTATATCTCAAAAATTTGGTGTTGGATTCTGGAAACCAGGTGCAGGAATTATTCATCAAGTTGTTTTAGAAAATTATGCTTTCCCAGGTGGAATGATGATTGGCACTGATTCACACACTCCAAACGCAGGTGGATTAGGAATGATAGCAATCGGTGTTGGCGGTGCGGACGCTGTTGATGTTATGGCAGGAATGCCGTGGGAACTTAAATGGCCAAAAATTATCGGCGTTAAGTTAACGGGAAAATTAAACGGTTGGACATCTGCAAAAGATGTAATTCTTAAACTTGCAGGTATATTAACTGTTAAAGGCGGAACAGGTGCAATTGTAGAATATTTTGGCGAAGGAACAAATTCAATTTCCTGCACAGGCAAAGGAACAATTTGTAATATGGGTGCAGAGATTGGTGCTACAACTTCTGTTTTTCCATTTGATGAAAAGATGGCATCGTACTTAAGAATTACAAAACGTGTTGATGTTGCTGCACTAGCGGAAGGTTTAGCTGATGAACTTTGTGCTGATAAGGAAGTATTTGCAAATCCCCAAAAATATTATGATCAGGTAATTGAAATTAATTTGAGTGAACTTGAGCCGCATCTTAACGGACCTTTTACACCCGATAAAGCATGGCCAATCTCAAAAATGAAAGACGCAGTTAAAAGTGAAAACTTTCCGGATAAAGTTTCTGTTGGTTTGATTGGAAGCTGCACAAATTCCAGCTACGAAGATATTGATCGCTCTGCAAGCATTGCAAGACAAGCACTTGCAAAGGGTATTAAAGCTAAAGGACAATACACAATTACCCCAGGATCTGAACAAGTTAGAGCAACTATTGAAAGAGACGGACAATTAAAAACTTTAACTGATATTGGCGGAGTAATTCTTGCAAACGCTTGTGGACCTTGCATCGGAATGTGGAAGCGTATGGATGTAAAAACAGGCGAACGAAATACAATTGTTACATCATTTAATAGAAATTTTGCAAAACGAAATGATGGAAATCCTGAAACACTTGCATTTGTGGCATCACCGGAAATAACAACTGCTCTTGCAATTGCCGGAAGTTTATCATTCAATCCTATTACAGATGAACTTGTAAATGAAAAAGGTGAGAAAGTAAAACTTGATGCACCGACAGGTGAAGAATTACCGCCACGAGGTTTTGATGAAGGCAGTGCAGGGTTTATTGCCCCTGCAGAAGATGGAAGTAAAGTAGAGGTTAAAGTTGATAGCAGTAGTGAAAGATTACAATTACTAACTCCTTTCACTCCTTGGGATGGAAAAGATTTATTTGATCTACCGGTATTATTAAAAGCATTTGGTAAATGTACAACTGATCATATTTCAATGGCTGGACCGTGGTTAAAATACCGTGGACATCTAGATAATATTTCCAATAATATGTTTATCGGTGCTATTAATGCATTCACAAAAGAGCCTGGCAAAGTTAAAAATACATTTACAGGCGAAACTAAATCTGTCCCTGAGGTTGCGCGTGAATACAAAGCAAAGGGTGTAAACTGGATTGTTGTTGGTGATGAAAATTACGGCGAAGGTTCATCGCGTGAGCATGCTGCAATGGAGCCGAGATTTCTTGGCGGCAGAGCAATCGTTGTAAAAAGTTTTGCACGCATCCATGAAACAAATTTGAAAAAACAAGGAATGCTTCCTCTTACTTTTGCTGATCCAAAAGATTACGATAAAATAAAAGAAGATGATAAAGTTGATTTATTGATCTCATTTTTAGCTCCAGAAAAACAAGTTAAGATGATTGTTAAACACAGGGATGGAAGCAAAGATGAAGTGATGCTGAACCAAACATTTAACGCTGCACAAATTGAATGGTTTAAAGCTGGTAGTGCTTTGAATCTTATAGCAAGTAAACAGAAATAAGTCTCTTTAGTGTAGTATATAGTTTGTTAAGACGATTTAATAAGGCGATTCCTCAGAGTCGCCTTTTTTAATTAAATATGAGCACCATAAACTTTTTCTAACAAATCCGAAAGAGTTTTCTTTTCTGTGTTCGAGAGGGCAGAAGAAATAAATGATCCTAGTGAATCAATCTCGGGTTTAACTTTTTCTAAAAGTTTCAATCCTTTTTCTGTAATGCGAGTCATAGATAATCTTTTATCTGCATCTGAATTAAATCTTTCAACTAATTTATCTTTTAATAATCTATCGATTAGGCGTGTAACATCGGGCGCAGGTTCAATCATTCGACCAATTATATCGCAGCGTGGATGCCCATAAGGAGAAGCACCTTTAAGGATTCGCAATACATTATATTGTGGCATAGTTAAGCCATACTTACTTAAGACTTTTTCGTGTTTTGAACGTAAAAAATAAGATGTAACAAAAATATTTAGTGAAACTTCTTGATCTAAATTTGCAAACTTGGTTTGCTTAAGCCATTGTTTTAGTATCTCGCCCATAAATCTTTACAAATTTTAATGTGTTATGACACCAAAATTAGTTTATTAAGTTTCTAATTCAAAACCATAAAGCAATAGATTTAAATACATAGTTTTCTCAAATCATATTCACTATTTTTTAAACAACAAAAAGGAACACTATTCATACTTATGATTTTTCTTAATCCTGCAATTTTATTTGGTTTGCTTGCTGCTTCAATTCCTGTGATTATTCACTTATTCAATCTTAGAAAACTTAAAAAGATTGAATTTAGCACGCTTTCTTTTTTAAAAGAACTTCAAAAAAATAAAATTCGTAAAATAAAACTTAAGCAGTGGATTCTGCTTGCACTGCGAGTATTAGTAATTCTTTTTATCGTGATGGCTTTTGCACGTCCAACTCTGCAATCAATAAAGATTGGCGGAACAACTTCCGCGGCAAAAACCACAGCGGTTTTTATTTTGGATGATACTTTTAGTATGTCGGTTGTTGATCAGAAAGGTTCATACTTCAATCAGGCTAAAGAAATTATTAATCAAGTTATTTCGCAATTACAGGAAGGTGATGAAGCTGGATTGATTTTAGTCTCGAACCCTAAATTGGAAAATAAACTAACCTCAAACATTGCAGAGTTGCTAAAAAACATAAAGCAGTTGGACTTATCATATACTTCAGGTGATTTAAACTCAGCTATTACAATCGCTGCACAAATTATTTCCGAAAGTAAAAACTTTAATAAAGAAATTTATATTTTATCAGATTTTCAAAAAAACAAAATCTCCAATAAAAATGTTTCTAGCGATTTAAGCGAATTACTAAATAAAAATGTAAAACTTTATTCTTTTGATTTAGCAGATAAAGATGTTTTTAATTTATCTGTTGATGATTTGAAAATTAACAATCAGATATTTGAAAAAGATAAACCGGTTAGCTTTTCAGTTACAATTACAAATAATTCCAAACTGGATGTAAATAGTGCAGTGGTTTCTCTTTTTATAAATAATGAAAGGGCTGCGCAAAAAAGTTTTGATGTAGAAGCGGGACAATCAACAATAATTGAAATTGAGGCAACTCCCAAAACAACCGGATTTATTGACGTGACAGCGGAAATTGAAACCGATGAGATTGAACAGGACAATAAAAGATTTGCAAATATTTTTATTCCAGAGAAAATATCAGTTGGATTATTTTTTGAAAATCAGAACGATTTGCAATTTGTTGATTTGGCATTGCAAACAGCAGGCGAAACAAAATATGAAATTGATAGAAAAAATATTAATCAGTTAACTTCCCAGCAGCTAAGCAAATATCAGACAATAATTGTTTCGGCTAACTCAATAACTTTTGGCGCAGAAAAATTAAAAAGTTTTGTTCAAAGTGGCGGCGGATTGATTTTATTTCCTTCATCTGTGCCTGAACAAATAAAACTGAATCAATTTTATTCGCAGTTGGGATTAGGAATCAATTCTACATTTGTAGGAAAAATAAATAACAGCGATTTGAAAATTAAATTTGATAAAACAGATTTTAATCATCCTGTATTCCAAAATATTTTTCAGAATGAAGAAAAGACTAAATATGAATCACCTGAACTTAATGCTTATTATAAAATTTCATCAACGGGAAATCAACTTATTTCTTTGGTTGATGGTTCCTCTTTTTTAAGCGAATATAGAATTGGCAAAGGTAGAGCTTTTGTTTTTAATTCTACCCCTATTTTAAGTTGGAACGATTTTCCAATAAAAAGTATTTTTGCTCCGTTGATAAATAAATCGGTTGCATACCTTTCATCAAAAGAAAGAGACCAAAATGTTTTTATTGCTGGTGAAGAAGTAAATATAAATTTAAAGAACCAAAACACAGCACAAATAAAAATTACAAAACCAGATAATTCGGATGAGTTTATAAATCTTAACGAAAATAGTTCGAGAGATTATCTTACCTACTCTAACACGAATGCCGCCGGTAATTATAAAATTTATTCAGGCGATAATCTGATTGAAGATTTATCAATTAACACTGATCCAACTGAATCTAAAACAGAATATGCAGGTGAAAGCGATTTTGAAGATTATCTTAAACAAATAAATTTTAATGGTGGGTTTACTCCAATTGCTAAAGAATCAAACATAACAGAAAAAATTATGCAAGCCAGATTTGGTTCGGAATTGTGGAGATATTTTTTATTAGTTGCGCTAATTCTCGCGTTGATTGAAATGACAATTGCACGAAATGCAAAAAAGGATTTGGAAGGATTAAAACAATAGTAAGTCATTGCAAGTCCCATCGGGACGAAGCAATCTGCCAAATAAATGAAACAGATTGCTTCGCTCGAAGTCTCGTTCCCAATGACATTCAGAAAAAGAATTATGATAGATATAACAAAAAAAGTAGTTGAACGAGCAATGCTTGTTGCACTTGATACTAAAGAGTTTCGCAAAGAAGTTGTTGAAGAACATCTTGCAGAACTTGAAGAGCTGGCAAATACTGCTGGTGCAGAAACAATTTTCAAGATTATTCAAAGTAAATCAAGAATGGATTCTGCTTACTACATCGGGAAAGGTAAAGCAGAAGAACTTGCTCAACTTGTTGAATTGAATGACATCAATATAATTATTTTTGACGATGATTTAACTCCGGTGCAGGTGAGAAATCTTTCCGATTTATTTAAAAGAAAAGTTATTGATCGCAGTGGATTGATACTTGATATTTTTGCATCTCGAGCAAAAAGTAAAGAAGCAAAAACACAGGTAGAACTTGCGCAGCTTCAATATCTTTTACCTCGTTTAACCCGTGCTTGGACACACTTGTCAAAACAATACGGTGGAATTGGAACTAAAGGTCCGGGTGAAACACAGATTGAAACTGATAGAAGAATTATTCGTACTCGTATTTCACATCTTAAAGAAAAACTCATACAAATTGAATCGCATCGAACAACACAAAGTGCAGGAAGAAAAAACTCAACACGAATAGCAATTGCCGGATACACTAATGCAGGCAAATCTACTTTATTTAACTTGCTAACAAGTTCTGATGTTTTTGCTGAAGATAAATTATTTGCAACTTTAGATTCAACAACAAGAAATCTTGATGTGCACGATACTGAAAAGATATTGATAAGCGATACTGTTGGGTTTATTCGCAAGCTGCCGCCGCAATTAGTTGCATCATTCAAAAGTACTTTGAGTGAAGTTAGAGAAGCAGATATTATATTTCACGTAATAGATGCCTCACATCCATTTTATGAGGATCATCTTAAAGTTGTTGAAGATACTTTAAAAGAATTTGGAAGTGCGGATAAAAAAGTTGTGAGAATATTTAACAAGGTTGATCTTATAAAAGATAAAACAAAGATTGATTTCATTCGCAACTCGCACAAAGAGAGCATAATGGTTTCAGCATTGCGCGGAATCAATATTTCATCACTAAAAAAAATGTTAAATGATATAATTGAAGATCAGTTTGTCGAATCAAAAATTAACCTGCAATTAAATGATTCAAAAAAAGTTTCTCAAATCCATTCTCTGGCAGAAGTTTTAAAGATAGATTATGATGAGGATGGAATAAAAATCCATTACAAAACAAGTAAACAAAATTCAGATAAAATTAAAAAGATAATTAACAATTGAAATAACTTTTGGGAATACACGATGAATAAAACATTTTTGTTAACATTTGAACACGGACCAAATTATCAAACAGAAAAAATTTTTCACGATCAACCAAATTGGGAAAATCATTCACGCTTTGCTGATAAACTTTATCTTCAGCATATAATAACAATGTGCGGCGCATTAAAAGATGAATCAAAAGTAATCGTCGTTGCTCTTGAAAAAAATGAAAGCTCAATTAGAAATCTATTTAAAGATGATCCGTTTATTAAAAATGGTGTTCTCGCGCTTACTCACGTTGATGAATGGGAATTGCACTTAAATCCTGAACATATTGATGAGTAACTTCTTACACTTAAAATAAATATTGTCACTTCGACCATCGGGGGAAGACTTAAATTCAGAACAGATTTCTCAGTCGTTTCACTCCTTAGAAATGACCATCAGATTCTAAATATTTCAAATCTTATAACTAAATTTGATAACTAAATATTTAATTATTCGGAGAAATTATGTCAATTATTTTAGACGGATCAAATCTTACAATTGAAAAGATAGTACGTATCGCTCTTAATAAAGAAAAAGTAGAAATAAGCACTGAAGCACTTCAAAGGATTAAAACCTGCCGCGCAATGCTCGAAGAAAAAATCAAAGCAAAAGAAATTATGTACGGTGTTAACACCGGTATTGGCGAATTTTCTGAAGTGGTTTTAAATGATGATCAAGTAAAAGATTTTCAAAAATATCTAATCTATAATCACTCAGCTGGAATTGGCGATCCAATGCCTATTGAACATGTTCGTGGAGCAATTGCAGGAAGAATAAATGTTCACGCTCATGGTAATTCCGGCTGCCGATCTGATATTACTTTAACACTTGTTGAAATGTTAAATAAAAATTGCATTCCCGTTGTTTGTGAAAAAGGTTCAGTTGGTGCTTGCGGTGATTTAGCTCCGATGTCTCAAATAGCTTTATTGTTAATGGGAGAAGGTGAAGCATTTTACAACGGCGAAAGACTTCCGGGAAATGTTGCATTTGAAAAAGCGGGAATAAAAGTTCCGGGTTTGCAAGCGCGAGATGGTCTTGCAACAATAAATGGTTCAAATTTTATCACTGCCATAAGCGCACTTCAGCTATATGATATTAATCGCTGGTTAAAGCAAGCTGAAATAGCTGCTGCTATGTCGCTTGAAGCACTTCAAGCAAATATGAAACCTTATGATGTTCGTCTTCATAAGATTCGTGGTTTTGCGGGAGCTGTGCGTAGTTCCCAATCAATTAAAAAATGTGTAGAAGGGAGTGATCTTCTAACAGGAAAAATAAAACAGAAAGTTCAGGATGCTTATTCGATGCGCTCTACACCGCAAGTAATTGGAGCCGCACATGATGCAGTTGCCTATGCAAAATCGCAAATTGAAATTGAGCTAAACGGCGTTGGCGATAATCCAATTTTTATTCCTGAAGATAAAATCACTTTAACGGGTGCAAATTTTCAAGGGACACCGGTTTCACTTCCAATGGATATGATTAGTGCAGCTGTCACTATGGTAAGTGTTTTATCAGAAAGAAGAATGAACAGATTGAATAATCCAGCTTTAAGTGTTGGTCTTCCAGCATTTTTAACAAAAGGCGCAGGTATGTTTTCTGGTATGATGTTGAGTCAATACACAGCGGATACTTTAATTGTTGAGCAAAGAATTCTTTCTGCTCCTGCTTCAGTACAATCAATTCCTGCAGCCGCGGACCAGGAAGATTTTGTTTCGATGGGGATGAATACTGTACTTAAGAATCAGCAAATATTGGATAACGCATACGGAATATTGGGAATAGAATTTATGGCTGCCGCACAAGCCCTTGATTTCCGCGAACATGTTCCGGGAAAAGGAGTTGCAAAGGCAAAAGAAGTTATCCGCAAACATGTAGCTTTTCTTGATATTGATCGTCCGCTTTATGCAGATCATAATAAGATGAAAGCACTTGTAAAATCCTGTGAGATACTTGAAGAAGTTGAAAAAGTCATTGGAAGTTTGGAATAAAAGTTTCGCGCAAAGACGCCGAGGCGCAAAGCAAGAATATGACTGAAAATGAAATTTCAAAAATATTAGTTGATTGTTGTTTTAAGGTTCATACTGAATTAGGTCCAGGTCTATTGGAATCTGTTTATGAAGAAGTTTTGTCTTATGAAATAATTAAACGAGGTTTGAAGCTTGAAAGACAAAAAGCTATACCGGTTGTGTACGATAATATAAAAATGGAATTAGGATTTAGGGCAGACATAATTGCTGAAAATAAGGTTATAATAGAATTGAAATCTATTGAATCTATTGCACCCGTTCATACGAAACAAATCTTAACATATTTAAAATTAACAGGGTTAAAATTAGGTTTGCTAGTAAATTTTAATGAAGCATTAATTAAAGACGGAATAAAAAGAATTGTAAATAATTTATAAATCTTTGCGACTTAGCGTCTTTGCGTGAAATTCTCTTAAGGATAAAAAATGGAAATAATTTATCTAATAATTGGTTTAGTTGTTGGATTTGTAATTGCTTACTTCTTTTTGAAGAGTAAGAAAACAATTCCCATAGAAGAAGCAAATAAGCTCAATGAACAAATAAGCTCTTTTAAAGTTGAAGTAGGAACTTTAACTGAACGGATCAGATCACTTTTGGCAGATAAAACGTCATTAGACTCAGATTTGAAAAGTGAAAGAGATAAATCGGAAAAGCTCACATCAGAGAATTCGTCACTTAAATCTGATTACACAAATCTGCAAGAAAAATTGTCCGAACAAAAATCAGAAGTTGAAAAATTACAAGAAAAATTTACCAAGGAATTTGAAAATCTTGCAAATAAAATTTTTGAAGATAAAAGCTCAAAGTTTACAGAGCAGAACAAAACAAACCTTGATCAGATATTAAAACCACTCAGTGAAAAGATAAAAGACTTCGAGAAAAAAGTTGATGACGTTTATGTCACAGATTCAAAAGAAAGAGCCGGACTTGTCCAGCAAATAAAAAATCTTCACGAACTAAATCAGCAGATGAGCAAAGATGCAAACAATCTGACAAGTGCATTAAAAGGACAAAGCAAAACGCAAGGTAATTGGGGTGAGTTTATTCTTGAAAGTATTTTGGAGAAATCTGGACTTGTTAAAGGACGTGAATATGTTGTCCAGGAAAGTATAACTGCAGAATCCGGTAAAAGATTCCAGCCCGATGTGATTATTAATCTTCCAGAGAATAAAAGTATAATTATTGATTCAAAGGTTTCTCTTGTTGGATATGAAAAATTTGTATCATCAGAAAATGAAAATGAAAAACAGCTTGGATTGAGAGAACATATAAATTCAATCCGTTCGCACATAAAAAATCTAAGTGGAAAGAATTATCAAAATCTTTATCAACTTGAAAGTCTGGATTTTGTTCTGATGTTTATGCCTATCGAACCAGCCTTTGCTTATGCTGTGCAAAGTGATCCAGCTATTTTTAGTGATGCTTTTGAACAGAATATTGTAATTGTTAGTCCATCAACATTACTTGCAACTTTAAGAACAATTTCAAGTATTTGGCGACAAGAAAGTCAAAATAAGAATGCTGTTGAAATTGCAAGGCAAAGCGGCGAAATGCTTGATAAGTTTGCAGCTTTTGTTGACGATTTAATTTCTGTCGGCAAGGGTTTAGTTGGCGCAAAAGATAATTATGATAAAGCAATGAACAAGCTTACTGAAGGTAGAGGCAATCTTATCAGTCGTTCTGAAAAAATTAAAAAACTTGGAGCAAAAACAAGTAAAGCATTACCCCCAAGTATTCTTAATCGTGCTGATATTGGTGATGAGAATAATTTGTTGGATGAATGATGATTGTTCGACCGCCGCAAACACCGGAAGAATTTGAGCGATACAGAGATTTGAGATGGCGGATTCTCCGCGCTCCGTGGAATCAACCGAAAGGCAGTGAACTTGATGAGATTGAAGCAAAAGCTTTTCCTATTATGGTTTGCGAAGTTGATGGAATTCCTGTTGGAGTTGGCAGAGTTCATTTCAATTCTGAAACTGAAGCCCAAATCCGTTCTATGGCGGTTGAAGAAGAATGGCGTGAAAAAGGAATCGGGTCGATTGTGGTTAAAGAATTAGAAAAGATTGCAATCGATAAAGGTGCTAAGAAAATCATTCTTCAAGCACGTGAAAGTGCGGTTAATTTTTATGAGAGAAATGGATACAAAGTTGTGAAAAAATCACATACTTTGTTTGGAAGCATTCCACACTATTTGATGGAAAAAAAAGTATAATTTTTTGTGGAGCTGATCGGGATCCTCCATTGGAGTCCCTTTGGGAGAACCGATTACCTGTTCGTTGCGAACGAACCGCTCTCCCAACTGAGCTACAGCCCCGAAATTTATTATCTTCCAATTTTCGTTATCTCATCAAACTCTTCTTTTGTTACGGGCATAACAGATAAGCGGTTACCTCGAGCAATCAATTTCATATTTATAAGTTTTGGGTTTGATTTAATTGCATCAAGTGTAACAGGAGTTTTAAATTCTTTTACAAATTTTACATCAACCATAATCCACGTTGGATTTTTAGGATCAGCTTTTGGATCATAATGATCGTTGTCAGGATCAAACTGAGTATGATCAGGATAACCTTCTTTAACAACTTCACAAATTCCCATAACTGCTAATGGATCGGAGTTGCTGTGATAGAATAAAACCAGATCACCTTTTTTCATTTCATCGCGTAAAAAATTTCTTGCCTGGTAATTTCTAACACCATCCCAAAATGTTGTTTGGTTTTTGCTTTTTTTAAGGTCGTTTAAGGAAAAAACTTCAGGTTCGGATTTTACAAGCCAATATTTTTTCATATTAAAACTCCAAATTTTGGTACTGATTATTCCAGCTAATTTTCTAAATTGCTATTCACTTTATGTGTAAATATATTAAATCGTAATGATTATTAGTAAAACAATATTTCTGTCAATTATACTTTGTTATTCTGTAAACATTTATTCACAGAATGAAACAGGTTTTCAAATTGCGCGTCTTAAATACAGTGGCGGCGGTGATTGGTACAACGATCCTTCTGCAGAAGTAAATCTATTAAAATTTGTTCAGGCAAATACAAACATTAAAGTTAACGCAGAATATAAATTTGTTGATGTATCCAGCGATGAAATTTTCTCATACCCATTTTTATTTTTAACTGGACATGGTAATGTCGTTTTTTCAACCGACGAGGTTAATCGTTTAAGGACATATTTAGAAAATGGTGGTTTTCTTTACATTGATGATGATTACGGAATGGATAAAGCGATACGCAGAGAAATGAAAAAGGTTTTTCCCGTAAATGATTTTATTGAGGTTCCTTTTTCACACAAGATATTTAACATTTTTTATAAGTTTGAAAACGGAATACCAAAAACACACGAGCATGATAAAAATCCTCCGCAAACATTTGGAATGTTTTTAGGAACAAGATTAACGGTACTATATACTTTTGAATCAAATCCAAGCGATGGCTGGGCTGATCCTGAGGTACATAATGACCCGCAAAACAAAAGAGAAGAAGCACTTAAGTTTGGTGCTAACATAATTATTTATGCATTAAGTAAATAAAAATGAATTCAAGTTTTTACAAAGAAATAATTACTAAATTAGAATTACTTATAAAGAAAGAGTACACGGCTCATTTTCTTATTGGATTAGTAATAACAGTCATTATAATTATTGCTGGATTCACTGTGTTTAGTTTAGTTGAGCTAATTGGAAATTTCAATTCTATTGTTAGAACTATTTTACTTTTTGTATTTGTTCTGACCATACTTGGGGCAACAAGCTATTTGATTTTAATTCCGATATTAAAATATTTTAATATTTTTAAGAAGTGGGATTATTTTTATTCTGCAGCCAAAGTAGGAAAACAATTTCCAGAAATTAAGGATGATCTGCTAAACGCAATGCAGCTTGTTTCATCTGGTAAAACAAAAATAATCTATTCGCCTAGTTTACTTGATGCTGCTTTTAAAAATGTCTACGAACGTTCAAAACCAATAAGGTTTGAAAGTATAGTTGATTTTGCAAAAGTCAAAAAATTCTCGATTTATTTTTTGTTGGTATTTGTTTTATCAGCTCTAGTATTTGGATTTGTTCCTGGTCTGCAAGCCGCATCACACAGATTAATAAACTTTAATCAGGAATTTATTCCACCTGCGAAATTTTATTTTGAAATTTATCCAGGTAATACAGAAATCACAAAAGGTGAGAATGTTGATTTTATAATTCGTATAAAAGGAGAAATGCCTAAGAAGGTTTTTTTACTAACCCGCGAAGAATCTCAAACAAATTTTGAAGAGCATGAGCTTAAAAAAGATTCTGTTGGCGATTATAACTTTTCAATCCAGCAATTGCGCTCATCTCTAAATTACTTTGCATTCGCTGAAGATATAAAAAGTGAAGAGTCTAAAATAAAGGTAATTGATAGACCGGTAATTCGTTCTTTAGATGTAAAAGTAATTTCTCCCGGTTATTCAAATATCCCGGTACTTGAACAAAAAGATAACGGAAATATTTCGGCACTAGTTGGTAGTACTGTTGAGATTAGTTTGCTTTCCAACAAAGAATTAAAATCAGCACAAATAGAATTTGAAGACACAACAAAAATAAATCTTTCTGTTAAAAATAATTTTGTTAAGGGATCTTTTAGAATTAAAAAAGATAATTCTTACGTTATTTTATTACAGGATCTTAATGAAAATCAGAATCTTCAGCCAGTTAGATATTATTTAAAAGCAATTTATGATTCCACACCCACTATTGAATTAGCTTATCCAAAACAAGATATCAATCTTGCGAATGACAGTAGAGTACCTATTGAGGTAAAGATTAATGATGATTACGGTTTTTCTAAACTTAATCTTAATTACAAATTAGCTGCTTCTAAATATGAAGCTCCACAGGAAAAGTTTACATCGATTGAAATTGTATTTGATAAAAGGATAAAAGAACAGATAATTGATCATATCTGGAATCTTACTCAAATAAATCCCGCCGTTAATGATGTTTATTCTTTCTACTTGGAAATATTTGATAACGATAATATAAGTGGACCAAAATCTGCAAAGACCCAAATTATAAATGTTCGTGTACCTTCGTTGGATGAAATATTAACAAATGCTGATGAAACACAGGATAATGTTCAGGATGAAATGCAGGAAACTTTAAAAGAAGCCGAAGAACTTAAGAAGGAATTGGAAAAGATTGATAAAGATTTAAAACAGGATAAACAAGAAATAACCTGGGAAGAAAAAGAAAAAATTGAACAGACTTTAGATAAGTTTGAAAAGCTGCAAGAAAAAATAGAAACTGCCAGTGAGCAGTTAAAACAGATGCAGAATGAACTTCAGCAGAATCAATTACTTTCTGAAGAAACGCTTGAAAAGTATATGGAACTTCAGAAGTTGATGGATGAGATGACAAGTGATGAAATGAAGAAAGCTATGCAGAAAATGCAGGATGCACTTGAGAAAATGAATCGTAATCAGACTCAGGATGCAATGAACCAAATGAAAATGGATGAGGAGAAGTTTAAGAAAAGTATTGAACGAACTATGAACTTATTAAAGCGAATTCAGATTGAACAGAAAATGGATGAGATGGTTAAACGAGCTGAAAATCTTGAACAGAAACAGAATGAACTTAGTGAAGAAACAAAAAAGAGTGATCTGTCTGATCAAAAAAAATCCGAGGAACTAAGTAATAAGCAGGATGAAATTTCTAAGGAACTTGATCGATTGAAAGAAAAAATGGATGACCTTAAGGATAAAATGAGCGAACTTAAAGACATGCCAAATGAGGAAATGGAAAAGTTACAAGAGGAATTTGAGAAGCAAAAAAATGAAGAACTTTCTGATCAGACAAAACAAGACTTAAAACAAAATCAAAAACAGAAAGCGCAAAAAAATCAGCAACAGCTTTCTAAAAATATGCAGCAGATGAAATCAAGTATGCAACAGATGCAAGAACAGATGCAGCAGGAAAATCAGATGCAAACTTTTACGGATATGATGCGGATTCTGGATAATATTTTGTCGCTATCAAAACAGCAGGAAGAATTAAAAAATAAACTTCAGAATGTTGATCCAAATTCATCTCAGTTTGAACAAAACTTGCAAAAGCAAAATGAAATCAAAAAAAATCTTAATAAGCTTTTAGATCAAATGTCAGAGCTATCCCAAAAAACTTTTGCGATCTCACCTGAGATGGGAAAAGCACTAGGTAATGCAAATCAAAAGATGAATCAGTCAATGCAATCGATGCAAAACAGAAATGGAAGCATGGCAACACTATCGCAAGGAGATGCAATGATGCATTTGAATGAAGCGGCTAATATGATGAAGAGTTCTCTTGAATCAATGATGCAAGGCGGCAATGGCAGCGGGGGAATGATGTCACTTATGCAGCAATTACAAAAAATGTCCGGACAGCAAATGGATCTAAATAATATGACGCAAATGCTTCAGCAAATGCAGCAAGGTCAAATGTCGCCTGAACAACAGGGACAAATGCAAAGATTAGCGCAGCAGCAGCAGTTAATCCAAAAATCTCTTGAACAATTAAATAAAGAGGCTAAGCAAAGTGGGGAATCAAAAAAAATTCCAGCCGATCTTGAAAATATTGTAAATCAAATGCGCGAAGTTGTAACTGATATGAATACTGAAAAACTAACCGATGATTTAATCCAAAAGCAGGAAAAGATATTATCAAAACTTTTGGATGCACAAAGATCAATAAATGAGAGAGATTTTGAGAAAGAAAGAAAATCAGAAAGCGGTAACAACTTTACACGTAATAGCCCTGTCGAATTAAATCTTTCTAATCAAAAAGGTAAAGAAAAATTAAAGGATGAGTTAAATCGTGCAGTGCAAGAAGGCTACAGTAAAGATTATGAAGATTTGATTAGAAAGTACTATGATGCACTAGAAAGAGAAAAAATCAATAATTAAAACGTTGCAAAGTGTTATTTAGTTCAATTCTATGTTTGATTTCCAATCAAAATCCTTTTATTTTCTAACCTATTATTCATTCGGATTTTATACAAAATGTTTATCAAAAGATGTTCGAAAATTTAGTGGAAGAAACAAAAGATTTAGGATCAAAAAATGACTTTGATCTTGAAAAATTGCTTGAGCTTGGTGATTGGAAAGAACTTTTTTTAGGACTTTTTGATGTTGCTCGTGAATTGTTTTTTATTCTTGATGAAGATGGGTTAATTCTTTCTATTAATCAATTTGGTGCCTCATCTTTAGATTATGCCTCAGAAGAATTAATTGGTAAACACTTTTTGGATTTAATTGATCCAATTCATACACAACTTGTTAGTGCCTCTATTAATCTTGCCCTTAAAAACGATAACTCATTTTTTGAAGCATCACTTATAAATAAATATGAAAAGATTAATCGTTATCAGGTTAGTATTAGAACAGTAAGAAAAAATGGTAAGATTATCGGTCTGCTTGGTGTTGGTAAAGATGTTACATTACAAAGAAAACTTGAAAATGAGTTAACGGATATTAAACCAAAATTGATGGAAGCCGAAAGACTAATTGCATTGGAAAGAGCAAGATCATCACATCACAAAATGATGTTGGAAGAATTAAACAAGATGAAAAGTGAATTTGTATCTAACATCTCTCATGAAATGCGCACACCTCTTGCTTCAATCGTAGGATTTTCAGAAACCATAGCCTCTGATCCTAATATGCCCTTAGAGATGAGAAATGAGTTTAATTTAATCATTCTTAATGAAGGCAAAAGATTAGCAAAGCTTATCAATGATGTTTTGGACCTCTCTCGAATGGAAACTGGAAGAATCGCACTTAACAAATCGAAGGTAAACATTGTTAAATTAATCAAAAAAATGATCGATAATGGTAAAGAAGCATTATCTTCCATAAATGTTATTTTAACTTTGGAAGCCCCTTATGATGAAATAATAATTGAGGCTGATGAGGAACGTTTACTTCAGGCGTTAGATTCATTACTGGAAAATTCTATCAAGTTTTCTAAAAATGGTGGACGAATAAAAGTAATACTAAATAATCTTTTTCGGGAAGTAGAAATTATTATTACAGATACAGGAATTGGAATACCTGAAAAGGATTTACCATTTCTTTTTCAAAAGTTTTACAGAGTTAATCGTCCGGACTCTGATATTTCTGGTGCCGGTATGGGATTGGTTTTTGTAAAACAAATTGTAGATTTGCACAAAGGTTTAATCAATATTCAGAGCGAACCTAATAAAGGAACCTCTGTTTTAATAAAATTATTAAAGAATAATCGAGATTAGAAATAATAGGAAAACAAAGTGGACAAACTGATCTTTATAGTGGATGATGAGCAAGCGATTTCAAAACTTCTTAGCTATTGGGCTAAAGATAAATGGAAGTATCAGGTAGAAACTTTTTCTAATGCTGAAGATGCTCTAAAAAATCTTAGCAAAAAGCCCGATGTAATTCTATTAGATATTATGCTGCCGGGAATGGATGGGATTGAAACTCTTAAAAGAATTAAACAATTTGATGAAAACATTCCGGTTATTATGCTATCCGCACAGGGAAGTATTGAGGTTGCTGTTGAAGCACTTAGATATGGTGCTTTTGATTATTTTACAAAACCAATTGATCAACAAAAATTAGAACTTGCGATTAAAAATTCGATAAAAAGTTATGATCTTACACGTGAACTCCTCCATTTAAAAGAGAATGTAAAAAAAGAGTATAGTTTTGAAAGTATCATTTCTTCAGATGGAAAAATGCAGGATGTTTTTAAACTTGTAACAAAAGTACTACATAATGACATTACAGTTTTAATTTATGGTGAAAGTGGAACCGGTAAAGAACTTATTGCCCGCGCAATCCATTATAACGGGCAGCGAAAAGATAAACCTTTTGTTGTAGTAAATTGTGCATCAATTCCTCGAGAACTTTTGGAAAGCGAATTGTTTGGGCACGAAAAAGGATCGTTCACTGGTGCGCACGCTCGTAAGCTTGGAAAATTTGAAATAGCTAAAGGCGGTACAATATTTTTGGATGAGGTTGGTGAACTTGAAATGCTGCTTCAGGCAAAGTTGCTTCGCGTAATCCAACAAAAAGAATTTGAAAGAGTCGGGGGTACAGAATTAATTAAAACGGATGTAAGAATAATATCCGCAACAAATAGAGATCTTAAAAAGGCTGTTGAAAATAAGGAGTTTAGAGAAGACCTTTACTACAGATTGAACTCTTTCCCGATTTCAATTCCGCCATTAAGACATCGTAAAAGCGATGTTCTTGTTCTCTCAGAACATTTTATCATGAAGTTTAGTGCGAAGCTTCAGAAAAATTCTAAAGGATTTTCTAAGAGAGCTTTAAAACTTATTTATGAGTACAACTGGCCTGGAAATGTTAGAGAGTTGGAAAATACAATTGAAAGATGTTTGATTATTACGGATAAAGATACAATCGATGTTGAAGATCTTCCTGCACATTTAAGATCCGGCGAAAGTTCAAGCGGAGTTGAATATACTGGTCCATTGTTTAGCGATGAAACAGTAATTCCATTTGAAAAATTAAAAGAAGAATCTATTAGACATGCTTTAAATATTACAAACGGTAATATCGTAGAAGCCGCAAAAAGATTGCAGCTTGGCAGAGCAACAATCTACAGGCTAATGGACAAATATAAAATTGAAAACAGATCAACAGAATAGAGAGAAAAAATAATATGGAATTTTTTAGACAAGATATAGACGATGTTATCGTATTAACAGTTAATCTTAAAAGAGCAACATTAGTTGAAGCTGAAGAATTCAAACAAGTACTTGTAAATGAAATTCAAAGAGGTTTCAAAAAAATTGTTGTAGATCTTTCATCCTGCGAATTTATAGATTCAACTTTTCTCGGAAGCCTTGTGGTATCGTTAAAAAAACTAACAGGGCTTGGCGGAGATCTTCGTTTAGTAGGATTTCAGCCCGCTGTTCACTCAATGTTTGAGTTAACAAGAATGTACCGTGTTTTTGAATCATTTAAATCTACCGACGAAGCGGTACAAAGTTTTAAGTAAATAGTTTTGTCCGTTAATGTTTGCAGAAACGATTAATTATATTCATCAAAAAAATTATAAACTAAGCTATTATTAAATGTCCGAATCTGAAAAAAGATCAGTTTTAATTATTGATGATGACAAAACTATAAGAAAGCTTATTACTCATCATTTAAAATTAAATAACTTCATTCCTTTCGAAGCTGAAAATTCATATCAAGCTTTTGATATTCTAAAAACTGAAAAAATAGATTTAGTCCTTTCCGATGTAACTATGGAAGGTATGGATGGATTTGAGTTTTGCCAGAAAGTTCGTGAAAATGAAAATCACAGGTTTCTTCCATTCATATTTGTAACTGCAAAAAACACTCTTGAAGATAAGTCAAAGGCTGTTGAATCAGGCGGCGACGACATCATAACAAAACCTTTTGATATAAAAGAGTTAATTTTAAAAACACAAGCGCTTATCAGAAGATCAGACATTTATAGAACTTATGGAATAAGAAAAAGTTTAAAGAAATCTTTTGATGAAGTTACACCTAAAATATTATTTGTTGATGACGATACATCCATGTCCAGGCTGTTCAAATATAATCTGGAAAAAGCGGGCTATGAATGTACTGTGGCTAACAGCGTTGATGAAGCGATGGATATATTTAAAAATAAAATTCCCGATGTAATTGTTTCAGATATAATGATGCCTAAAGTTGATGGATTTGAATTTAGAAGAATGCTTCTTGAAATACCTTCCTTAAAAGACATTCCATTTATATTTCTAACAGCAAAAGGAAGTGAAGAGGATATTCTTGAAGGCTATGATTTAGCAATTACTGATTATGTTGTTAAAACTGCGGGACCAAAATTAGTTGTTGCAAAAGTCTCTGCAATTATAAAAAGTCTTGGCAATGAAAGAAAAAAAGTAATTTCAGAGTTACAAGAGGCAACAAGTTCCTTAAGAACAAAAGTAGTACCAGATACTTTTCCCGTGTTTGAAGGATTTTCAATTTCCCATATGCATATTCCTTTTAAAGGAATTCCTGGCGGAGATTTTTTAGATTATTATCAACTTGATGAAAATAATTTAGTAATAATTCTTGGCGATGTGATGGGCAAAAAATGGGGCGCTTGGTATTTTGCTTATGCATATGCAGGTTATATTAGAAGTGCGTTAAGAAGTGTTTTACAAAATGCAAAAGAATATTCTCCCTCTGAGATTTTGCAACAAGTTAATCTAACAGTATATGGTGATACGAAAATATCTGAAGTATTTGCAACTCTATCTATTATAATTATTAATAATAAAACAAAAGAGCTCAAGTATTCAGGTGCGGGGGATATTCCAATTATTTATAAAAACAATAAAGGCGAACTTTTAAGTATTAAATCAAAAGGGTTGCTGCTTGGTTTTTCTAAAATTGGGGAGTACGAAGACAATGTTTTACAGCTTTCAGAAGGTGAGCAAGTTTATTTAACAACAGATGGAATAACTGACTCGAGAGCAAAAACATTAGAAAGTTTTGGCGAACACAGACTTTATGAAATTATAAAAAATGTTCAACTCGATGAAAATCCGCTTGAAATCATACAAAGGAAATTTGATGAATTCACAGGTTCAGAATATGATGATGATGTTAGTTTGATTTTGATAAGTGTAAAAAACTAGCCAAGAATCGGGGAAAATAAAATATAATGTTTGATAAAATTAACATTGTTTTCCCCTTAATAATTACTCTCCTGTTTCTCTTCACTTCAATCTCTCAACCACAAAGTTTTTTAATAACAAAATACTCAACTGACAACGGATTACCTGATAATCGTGTGAATGATATTGCTCAAGATTCAATAGGAAGGATTTGGATTGCAATGGCATCTGGTATCGCGATGTATGATGGGCTCGAATGGACAAAATTTGGTGAGAAAGATGGAGTTCCAGAAGTTGAATATATCTCTATAAAGATTGATGAAAAAGGAATAATTTGGTTTTTACCGAAAGAATTATTTAAACAGAAATTAATTTATATAAACGATGGTAAAAGTAGAGTTTTAGCCATCTCGCAAAAGATAATTTCTGCTCCAAATTATTCTAATGCAATTGATGTTAGTTATTCCCTGAACAATAGAATAATTCATATTTCAACAATAAATAAAGGCTTAATAAAATACTGTAATGGAAAGTGGTCTAAATTATCCAATCAAAATGGATTGTTAAGTGACACGGTTAGTAGTTTACTAAAAGTTGATAATGAATTATATGTTTCTACATACAAAGGGGTTTCGATTATTGATACAGCAGGGTTAATAAAGAATTTTAATTTTAGCTCTATGAATATTGATCAGAGAATTTTAAGCATGGATTGTTCGAAGACGATAATCCCGGATAAAAAAACAATATTATTATTAAGTACTGACTGGATAGGAATATTTTCTGAGGGAAGATTAAAAAAATTTGAATTTGATTTTAATATACGATATATGGGTTTTAATGAACCCTACTCTATTGTATATCATTTCTCTGATAAAATTATTTTTGGAAATTCAGCAACAATATTTTCTATTAATCTAAAAACAAAAAAATTCGAAAAAATTATAATTGAGACTCCCAATAGTGACAGGGGTGGAACTAAAATATTTTTAGATTATGAAGAAAATGTATGGATAACCAGCCTTCGTGGCATTTACAAACTTTCATACATTCCATTTAAAAACTATTCTCAAGAAAATGGATTGCTAGAATCTGAAGTAAGTACAATTTCAGAATTTAACTCTGGCAGAATATTTTTTGGACATAATTATGGATTTTCAACACTTTTTGATGAAAAAGTTTCTAAAAAAAGTCTAGCTAATAGCACCGATAATAAGATACATCGAATTATAGATTCTTATCATGATGTAATTAAGAATGTTATCTATTTTAGCTCTTTGCAATCAGGAATTGGAAAACTTGAGGAAATTCAAAGAATAAGCTGGATTAATTCTATTGAAGCAAGAAAATACCTTGCTATAATCAGAATAAATAAAAAAAATTTTTTAGTAAGTACAGACAATGGATTTGGGCAGATTAAAGATGATAGATTATTTTTTCTAAGTGATTATCAGGGCAAACATGTTAGAGCAGGTATTGCCATAAGTGATTCTGTAATATATATAGCTACTATTACTGGTCTAGAAAAATACAATTTTCAATCAGCTGGTGAGATAAAAAAATATGATATTGAAATAAGTAACTTATTTTCAGTTTTTAATAGTGATACGCTAGGGTTATTGGTTGGATCTGCAAATGGGCTATATAGGCTTAAAAATGATTCCTTGATAGTATTTAATTTTAATGATCAAAGCATTAAGGAGCCGATATATTTCATCATACAAGATTCATCAAAAAATATCTGGCTTGGTACTAATAATGGTGTTTTAAAATGGGATGGCAAAGACTTAAATCGTTATAATAAAAGCGATGGACTAGCCGGTAATGAAACTAATAGAGCTGCCGGCTTTGTTGATAGTAAAGGAAATGTTTGGATTGGCACAGATGAAGGTGTTTCCATGTACACTGGAAAAGAACCTGATTATAACTTATATCCTCCTAAATTAATAATATTAGGTTTTGATGACGCATCAAATCTTCGACATGCAGTTAATTTGGATGTTGAAGTAGATCCTGAAAAAAATAATTTAACATTTCATTATCGTGGTTTATCTTTTATTGATGAAAAAAGAAATTCTTATCAGATTAAATTAGCGAAGGTAGGGAGCGATTGGGAAGATCAATTTTACACTACTTCAACTTCAGCCAGGTTTAATAATCTTGCTTATGGTGATTATATTTTTTCCGCACGTGTAAAAAACTCTAAAGGGATATGGAGTAAATGGCAAAAATCATCAGTGATCACTATTCGGAAATATTATTACCAGGAATTTCTTTTTCAGTTTAGCTTATTAGCTTTACTTCTATTCTTAATGTATAGTGCGTATAATTATTTACAGCAAAAAAAATATACAAAAAAATTAGAATTAGCCGTTGATCTGCGAACAAAAGATTTAAGGGACACTCAAGTTGAATTAATAACAAGTATTGATCGGTATAAAGGTATTGTAGAATCTCAATCTGATCTTGTAGTAAGAGTGGATGGTGATGGAAATTTTACTTTTATTAATGATGCTTACTGTGCAGTATTTGGAAAAAAAAGAGATGAACTTATTGGCAAATCATTTACACCGCTCATTCATCCTGATGATGTTGGTTCGACTCTGGAAGAAATGAAAAAACTAAATGTGCCTCCATTTCGTATTGTAATCCAGCAAAGAGCATTAACATCTAATGGTTACCGATGGTTTTCGTGGGAAGATTATGCAATTCACGATTATAACGGTAAGATAATAGAAATACAGGCTGTTGGTCGCGATATTACATTGCAGAAAGAAGTTGAATCAGAATTAGAGAAACGTGTTACAGAACGAACCATAGAATTGCAGTCTTTAATTTCACAGTCGCCATTGGGGATATTAACATTTAGTTTAGATGGTCATTTGTTAGATTTTAATAAAGCAGCCAATGAAATGTTTTTGAACTTAAATGATTTTCTTCCGCCCAATCAAGGCTTTAACATTTTTGCAGATGAATTTCTTCTAAAAAACAATTACAAGAATAGTCTATCAAATCTTGATACTCAGAATGGATTTTTACTTAGCGTTCCGATTAAAATTGATAACGAAAAGAATAAAATTTATTCAAATCTATACAACCACACTTTAGTCTACAGAATTTACTCTGTGATTTTTGATGAAACGAATAGGATGTATGTTCTGCTACTAGATGATGTAACAGAAAATCAAAAATCTGCAGAAGTGAGTAAAAAATTATTAGAAGAAAAAATTCGTATCTCAACAATTATAAAAACCATTGAAACCGAAAGAAATAGAATTGCGAAAGAACTGCATGACGGAATTGGACAGCAGCTTACAACGGCTAAACTTAAACTTGATATTATCAAATTAAAATCCGAACATAGTAGAGCCGAAATTGATGAGGCATTAGGAATGCTTATTAATGCAGGCGATGAAATTAGGCGTATCATAAATGATCTTAAGCCTTCAGATGTGGAAAAGTTAGGATTAATTTCCAGTATCGAATTGCTATGTGAGAGAATAAAACAGTCATCAAATATTAAACTAGAATATTCCGCATCAAATATTTCTCAACTGCCAACAAAAGAAATTGAATTGATAATTTATCGTGTTGTTCAAGAAGCGTTAAATAATATTGTTAAACATTCTCAATGTGTAAATGCGGGTGTAGAAATATCTAGTTGGAATGATTCATTATCAATAAAAATATGGGATGATGGAATCGGATCAGACAAGAAAGAATTTTATAAAAGTAAAAATACTTTTGGATTAAATAATATCTCTGAAAGAATAAAATCGGTGAAGGGTGAAGTTGTAGTAGAAACAAAACCCGGTGAAGGATTTAAATATTTCATAAAGATTCCATTATAATTATTTATGCAGAATAAAATTAAAATATTAATCGTTGATGATCATCCAGTACTACGCGAAGGAATAAAGACAGTACTGGAACTTAAAGGAGATTTTGAAATTGTGGGTGAAGCAGATTCTGGTTTTAAAGCATGCGAACTTGTACCAAGGTTGAAGCCTGATATAGTCCTAATGGATATCAGAATGGAAAAAATGGATGGTATTAAAGCTGCAAGAAATATTAAACTGCTGTATTCTGAAACTAAAATACTACTATTAACCATGCACGATGAAGCAAATTTTATCCTTGAAGCTCTGAAAATAGGCGTTGAAGGTTACATACTTAAAATGTCTGAGATGGATAAAGTTGTTAACGCAATTAAAATTATTATAGATAATGAAACTTATTTCGATCCTAAAATCACAAAATCTGTTGCAACAGTTACATCAGACACTTTAATAAATCATAAACGAAATGAATTTCTTAAAAAGTATGAACTTACTGCTCGTGAAATTGAAATTGCAGGTTTAATGGTTGATGGTTTATCCACAAGACAGATTGCTGATAAATTATTTATTAGCCTTTCAACTGTAAGTAATCATCGAAGTCATATTTTTAGTAAACTAAAGGTTACAAAGCTTAGTGAGCTTATCAGCTTCGCAATTCATTCAGGTGTTTTTATTTTTAAAGAGGAATAATAAACTAAAATTGTTCGACTTCTGCTGATTGTAGTTTTTCAGTTTTGTCCGCAATCTTTAACTGCTCAATTAATTCTTCGCAATGTCCTTCCATTATATTTGATAAGTTATATAATGTTAATCCTATACGATGATCAGTAATTCTATTTTGTGGATAATTGTACGTTCTTATCTTATCACTTCTATCACCACTTCCAACCATAGCTTTTCTTAGAGCAGATTGTTCGGCATTATGTTTTTTCAATTCAAGATCATAAAGTCTGGCTTTTAAAACTTTCATAGCTTTAACTCTATTTTTTAATTGGGATCTTTCATCCTGGCATTGAACTACCAGACCGGTGGGAATATGAGTCATTCGCACAGCTGTTTCAACTTTATTTACATTCTGTCCGCCTGCTCCGCCGGATCTAAAAATATCAATTTTTACATCATTCATATTAACATCAACTTCAACATCTTCAACTTCAAGCATAACAGCAACGGAAGCTGCAGATGTGTGAACTCTTCCGCTCCCCTCTGTTTCAGGAACACGTTGAACTCTATGAACACCGGATTCAAATTTTAAATTGCCATAAACACTTTGCCCGTTTATCGAAAATATGACTTCTTTAATTCCTCCTAAACCGGTTTCATTTAAATCAATTAACTCGTATTTCCAGCCGCAAATTTCGGAATATCGAGAGTACATTCTAAAAAGGTCATTTGCAAACAAAGCGGCCTCATCACCACCGGTACCTGCTCTGATTTCCATAATTATGTTTTTATCATCGTTTGGATCTTTTGGAAGAAGTAGTGCTTTTATTTCTTCTTCCATAACTTCTTTTTGATGTTTTAATTCATCAAGCTCCATTTGAGCCATCTCAACAAGTTCGGATTCCTTAGATGAATTAATTATTTCAAGATTTCCTTCAATATTTTTTATCACAGTTGAATATTTTTCGTATGCAGCAATAATTTCTTCTAAATTAATTCTTTCTTTGTTTAGATTTTTAATTTTATCGTAGTCATTCGCATTGGCTGCATCAGAAAGCTGCGAGTTTAGCTGATCAAAACGCAGTTTAATTTTTTCTAATCGTTCTAATAAATTCATTTCAATTCTCTAAATTTGGATTGTAAATATACTGAAGTAGCTACTGATTTCTAAAACCGAGTAATTTATTAACTTAAGGTTTCCTTAAATGAATAATGAAAATCCGAAAACTTTTGAAAACCATTTTTTAACAATAAATGTGTTGTTCTTTACATTGTTTGCAGCGCAAACAATATATTTTATTGTAGGCATATTTTTAATCCAAACAAACAATGCGATTGGTATGGATGGATTCAATACAATTTTCATGCTTGTCACTCCTTTAGTAGTATTATCCACTATTTTTGCCTCAAAGTTTATTTATACAAAACAAGTAAGCGAATTTGATAAAAGCTTATCTTTAGAAAAGAAACTTGTTTCCTATCGTACTAGTAACATAATAAAACTAGCGCTTTTGGAAGGTGCTAATTTTTTTAGCATTTCTATAATGATAATTACCACAAATTATTTTTTTGCCGCGTTATTTATCATCATTATAGTGCTTTTCTTTTTTAATAGACCAAGTAAAGAGAAATTTATTATGGATTATGAAGTTTCTGCGGATGATGTAATAAAAATTATATGAGTAAATAGAACTTTATTTATTTTTAATCTGTTAAATATTAAAACATCAAATGACTATTATTGAAAAATTTTAATATCCCAAATATTTATAGAAGTTCTTTTATAACAAGAATTAAAAATTCTAGAAAAGATTCGGATCCAAGGAAAAAAGATTTTACGCCAACACTCTTGGATTTTGGCCCCGTTAGATTTTATTTGGCGCGCCATTTTGGTTTTTGTTATGGAGTTGAGAATGCAATTGAAATTGCATATAAAACAATAGAAGAAAATCCTGGAAAAAAGATTTATTTACTGAGTGAGATGATTCATAATCCAGGTGTAAATAAGGATCTTGAAAATCTTGGGGTGAAATTTTTGCAAAATACTTCCGGTAATCATTTAATAGAGTGGAATGAACTAAGTAAAGATGATATTGTAATTATTCCAGCATTCGGAACAACAATTGAAATCGAAAAAAAGTTAAATGAAATAGGTATTAATCCTTATAGATATAACACAACCTGTCCTTTTGTAGAAAAGGTTTGGAACAGAAGTGAGCAACTTGGTAATGAAGATTTTACAGTTATCATTCACGGAAAATCTTATCACGAAGAAACACGTGCAACCTTTTCGCATAGTAAAACTAATGCTAAATCTATTATCGTTAGAGATATTGAAGAAACAAAAGTGCTTGCTTCTTTTATCCTTAATAAAAATCTGGAAGAAGAATTTTATAAAGTATTCGATGGAAAAATTTCTGATGGTTTTAATTTTGAAAAAGATTTGCAAAAAGTGGGAGTTGTAAATCAAACTACAATGCTTGCAACTGAAACACAAGCAATTGCTGATTTGTTAAAAGACGCTATGATTAAAAAATTCGGCACAGAAAATCTTAAAGAACATTTTGCAGATACGCGCGATACACTTTGTTATGCTACGAATGATAATCAGGAAGCTACATATGGAATATTAAAAGAAGATGCTGATTTTGCAATCGTTGTTGGTGGGTACAACAGCTCAAATACATCACATATTGTTGAATTGTGTGATGAAAAACTTCCAACATATTTTATTTCTTCTGAAGAAAAAATTATTAGTGACAAGTTGATAAAGCATTATAATATTTATCAGCATAATGAAATTGAAACTGAAAATTACCTACCCGCAAAGAAAATTGTTGATATTATTCTAACCAGTG
This sequence comes from Ignavibacteriales bacterium, assembly GCA_016709765.1. Lineage (NCBI taxonomy): Bacteria > Pseudomonadati > Ignavibacteriota > Ignavibacteria > Ignavibacteriales > Ignavibacteriales bacterium. Next base: position 45,835 of record JADJMD010000014.1, on the reverse strand, counting down.
GCGCAAGCTGTCCTGATGCAGTTGTAGAAGCAGTTTTAAGAAAAGTGCATTCATTCTTTCCAACTGCTCAAGATGTAGATGAGGTGATTGATGATTTTCTTAAGAGCTAAATTATAAAAAATAACTGGCACACTAATTATTTTAATATAAATTGATTTTTTAAGATTAATAATGTTTATAAAAATCTTTAACCTATTATATTAATTTTTTCATTTGCGGTTTTAAACTCTCGAAGCAATCTCTCAAATAAAACTTTAACGGTAGGGATATCATTTATCAATCCAACGCCTTGCCCAGCTTCAAGTTCTCCTTCAACTAAATCTCCTTCAAAAATTCCTGATCGTTCCCGTTTGGTTGCAAGTAACTCTCGTAATTGCTCTTCATTCCATCCTTCATTCTCAGCTTTCATTGCACGGAATGCAAAATCATTTTTAATCATTCTTACCAAACCAATTTTCTTAAAGGCAAGTACAGTATCTTGATCTCCTGAATTAACAATTTCTTGTTTGTAATTTTCGTGAGCGGATGATTCAACGGTAGCAGCAAATCGAGTCCCGATTTGTACACCTTCTGAACCTAAAGAAAGTGCGGCTAAAATTCCACTTCCATCAACTATTCCACCGGCTGCAATAACAGGAATATTTAACTTATCAACCAGCTGTGGAATCAAACAAAATGTTGTTAACTGATCAGCGCCATTGTGACCGCCAGCTTCAACACCTTCTCCAACTACAGCATCGCAACCTGCTTCTTGTGCTTTTCGCCCATATTTTAAATTTGCAACGACGTGAATAACTGTGCAGCCATTTTCTTTAAGAAGTGAAGTAAAGGTTTTGGGATTACCTGCTGAAGTAAAAAAGATTTTTACACCTTCATCTAAACAAACTCTAATAAGTTCATCAGCATCCATTCTTAGTAGGGGAATATTAACTCCGAAAGGATTATCTGTTGCAGCTTTGCACTTCTGCAGATGTACTTTCAGTAGGTCTGATTTCATTGACCCGGTACCAATCAAGCCTAATCCGCCGCAATTAGAAACTGCAGATGCCAATTTCCAACCGGATACCCAAACCATTCCAGCTTGAATAATAGGATGCTCAATGTTTAATAGTTGAGTGATTTTTGTGTTCATCTGCGTTCCAAGATTTGATAAAATAATGCTCAAAAGATAGCTAAATCTAGCTAAAGTTATTTTGTATATCATGAGGGGATTAGTTAAATTTGCCACTCAAAATCCATATTTGCATATTAAAAATCATTCAAAGGAATAATTATACATGTCATATTTTTTCACATCAGAATCAGTTTCTGAAGGTCATCCGGATAAAGTTAGTGATGCAATATCGGATGGAGTGCTAGATGCTATTTATTCACAGGATCCTTTTGCAAGAGTTGCTTGCGAAACATTTGTTACAACAGGTTTAGTTTTAGTTGGTGGCGAGATTACAACGACTGCTTATGTTGATATTCAAAAAATTGTTAGACATACAGTTGAAAAGATTGGGTACACAAAAGCTGAATATAAATTTGATTCTGAGTCATGTTCAGTATTAAACGCAATTCATTCACAGTCCCCAGACATCGCAATAGGAGTTGATACAGGTGGAGCTGGGGATCAAGGAATAATGTTTGGCTATGCTTGTGATCAAACTCCAGAACTAATGCCTATGCCAATTATGTTTGCACATAAGCTTATGCAAAAACTTGCTGATATCAGAAAGAAAAATCCCAAATTAATGCCTTATCTAAGACCTGATGCAAAATCACAAGTAACAATTGAGTACGATGATAATAATAAACCCTTAAGAGTTGATGCAGTTGTGATCTCAACTCAGCATGACGGAGATGCAAAACAAAGTAAAATCAAGTCTGATGTACTTGAACATGTAATTAAAAAAGTTATTCCTGCAAAATATTTGGATAAGAACACAAAATATTTTGTTAACCCAACCGGAAGATTTGAAATTGGTGGACCACACGGTGACAGCGGATTGACGGGAAGAAAAATTATTGTTGATACTTACGGCGGATGGGCACCACATGGCGGCGGAGCTTTTTCAGGGAAAGATCCCTCAAAGGTAGATCGTTCAGCAACTTACGCTGCAAGACATATCGCAAAGAATGTTGTGGCTGCAAAGCTTGCTAAAGAATGTTTGGTACAGGTTTCTTACGCTATTGGTGTTGCAAAACCAATTTCTGTTTTTGTGGATACAAAAGGAACGGGAGTAATTTCTGATTCAGCAATTTCAAAAATGATTCAAAAAGAAGTTGATCTTACACCAAAAGGAATTATCTCACGATTAAAACTAAGAAGACCAATCTATCAAAAAACATCTGCTTATGGTCATTTTGGTAGAAATGATAAAGACTTTACATGGGAACAGCTCGATCTTGTTCCTGTATTTAAAAAGTACGTTAAAAAATAAAATTATTAATTGTGAACTTTTAATAGATTGTTTATTGTTCAGTTACTGTTGATCAATCTTAAGAAATTATTATAAAAAAAGCAAAGGTAAAAAAATGAGTGATGTGTTAGATAAGAAAATTGATTTCTCCTTAAAATATAAAGTTAAAGATATTTCACTGGCTGAGTGGGGAAGAAAAGAAATAGAATTAGCTGAAGCAGAAATGCCAGGTTTGATGGCTCTACGAGAAGAGTTTAAAGGTAAGAAACCACTCAAAGATGCGCGTATAGCTGGATGTCTTCATATGACAATTCAAACAGCAGTGTTAATTGAAACATTAGTTGATCTTGGAGCAGAAGTTAAATGGTCATCTTGTAATATCTTTTCCACACAAGATCATGCCGCCGCTGCAATTGCTGCTGCCGGTGTTCCCGTGTTTGCATGGAAAGGAATGAATGAAGAAGAATTTAATTGGTGTATTGAACAAACATTATTTTTTGGTGATGAATCAAGACCATTAAACATGATTCTTGATGATGGCGGTGATCTTACAAATATGGTATTTGATCATTATCCTGAGTTAGCTGTTGGTATAAAAGGATTATCTGAAGAAACAACAACCGGAGTTCATCGTTTGTATGAAAGAATGCAAAATGGAACTCTTCCAATTCCTGCTATAAATGTTAATGATTCAGTTACAAAATCTAAATTTGATAATAAATACGGATGCCGTGAATCTTTAGTAGATGCTATACGCAGAGCAACTGATTTAATGCTTGCAGGTAAAGTTGCTGTTGTTGCTGGTTTTGGTGACGTTGGCAAAGGTTCAGCCGAATCTTTAAAAAATGCTAATGTAAGAGTAATCGTTACAGAGATTGATCCTATCTGTGCATTACAAGCAGCAATGGAAGGGTATGAAGTTAAAAAGATGGATGATGCAATTAAAGAAGCTGATATTGTTGTTACCGCTACAGGTAATATGAATGTGGTTAACGGAAAACACTTTAAAATGCTGAAGGATAAAGCTGTTGTTTGCAACATCGGACACTTTGATACTGAAATTGACATGGCTTGGTTGAATAAAAATTATGGTAACACTAAGAACACTATCAAACCACAAGTTGATAAATATACAATTGATGGAAAAGACCTTTTAGTGCTTGCAGAAGGCAGATTAGTAAATCTTGGTTGTGCAACTGGTCATCCTTCTTTTGTAATGTCAAACTCGTTCACAAATCAAACACTTGCACAATTAGAACTTTGGAATCATCCTGAAAGATATGAAAACAAAGTTTATACTTTGCCAAAGCATCTTGATGAAAAAGTTGCAAGATTACACTTAAAGAAAATAGGTGTTGAGCTTGATTCATTGACTTCGGAACAAGCTAAATACATTGGTGTAACGGTGGAAGGTCCATTCAAACCGGATTATTACAGATACTAAAATAAAGCAAATAGAAAAGGACTTGAGTTTCAAGTCCTTTTCTATTTTAGTAAGTTTTGCAAAGCACCAACCAAATTTTCAAACTTAAATTTATAACCGCTTGTTAATAATTTTTTAACTTCCACTTTGTGACTCGCTGTAATAACTTCAGCGGCTTCTCCCACGACTAATTTTAGAACAAATTTAGGAACAGGAAATAGAGAAGGACGAATTAAGACTTTACCTAATGCACTTGCAAACTCTTTCATAGTAACAGGATTTGGTGAAGCTGCATTTACAGCATTGCTAAAATTTACATTATCGATTGCATGTAAATAAATTCCAACAATATCATCAATGTGCAACCACGATGTCCATTGTTTTCCATTGCCAAGCGGTCCACCGATGAAGAATTTAAATGGTGGAAGCATTTGTTTTAAAGCTCCATCTACTTTACTTAATACCAAACCTGTACGAACCTGAACACTTCTCACCCCAACAGATTCAACTTGTTTGGCTTCACTTTCCCAAATTTTGCAAACATCTGCAAGAAAATCATTTCCTGCAGGGTAATTTTCATCTACTAATTTATCTACAGTATTACCGTAATAATCAATGCCAGAAGCCGATATAAAAACTTCCGGCTTTTTAATACAAGATTTAATTGCATCAACAAGATTTTTTGTGCTTGCTTGTCTAGATTCGATAATCTCATTTTTAAAATCATTATTCCACCTCTTAGCAAAAAGATTTGTTCCGGCAAGATGAACAACAGCATTAGAATTTTCTAAATGTGATTTCCAGTTTTCAGGTTTATGGTAATCCCATTCAACATATTCTTTTGCAATCGGAAAAATCGATTTTGCCTTTGCAGTATTTCTGCTAAATATAATTATATCATCACCACGTTGGATCAATGCGGTGGCTATCTCTTTTCCAACCAATCCGGTAGCACCCGTAATAATTATCCTTTTAGACATTAACAATCCTTTTTAAACTAAACAAATAAACAAAAATTTCGTTCAAAAATAAAAAAGCCCCGAATAAATTCGGGGCTTTATAACAAAAATAAAGTATTTACTATTTAAGTAAAGTCATCTTTCTTGTTTGAGTGAAGTTGTTAGCTTCAATCTTGTAGATATAAATTCCACTAGAAAGGTTTTTTGCATCAAAGTTAATTGAATAAGAACCGGCAGCCTTAAATCCACTAACAAGAGTTTTAACTTCCTGTCCTAACAAATTATAAACTGCGAGTTTAACATTACCAGCTTCTGGTAAATTAAATTTGATTGTTGTAGTTGGGTTAAATGGATTTGGATAATTTTGTGATAATTCAAATTTATCAACAGCAATAATTTCAGCTTCAATTACGTTTGAATATTCAAATGTTCCATCAAAATCAACTTGTTTTAATCTATAGCTGTATTTACCGACTGTTAGATTATCATCTGTGAAATAATAACTTTTTTGTTCAGTAGTTGTTCCAAAACCTGCAACAAAGCTAATCTTCGTCCATGCACCCGAATTTAATTTTCTTTCAACTTCAAATCCGGAATTGTTCAATTCAGTTGCCGTTGTCCAGTTAAGATTAACGGTGTTACCACTTACAGCAGCAGCAAACGATGTTAATTCAACAGGTACAACGTGATTTCCAAGAAAAGTAAAAGTATCTTGCGGATAAACTAACCATTCTGAATCAAGAGAATCTGTTCCAGCAGAGGCAGCCCAGTCAGTGTTACCCTTTAAAACATTTGGTTTTCTTACTAAGGTTTTTTCTGAAGTTCCAGGAACACCAGCTACTAACCAGTTAGTTCCTGGGTCCACTCCTAATATGCCAATTACATCTATAGGTGTCCAAACCATAGCAACATCTTTTTCCAATGCCATATAATCATCGCCGTTATAAAAAGTAATTGCACCGGTATCAAGATCAGCAACTGCCAAGATTAGTGGATTAGCACTTGGATTTGCTACTACATAAACATCACCAGCAGCTAACATACCATTGAGAGGTTGTACATATTGAATTGAATCTGCGCCATTATTAGCTCTAACTAATCTATAATTTGACAAATCAATAGGAGCGTTTGTTGGATTATATAGTTCCATAGCTTTATTATTGCTTGAACCTTCTAAGTATTCAGAGATGTATAAATCTGAAGCTCCGCCTGCTACTCCAACAACTTCAAATAAATCTAAACCAACATAATCAGATTGTGAACCAGAAGGCCCACCGCTTGTAGTGTAATATCTAACTGCAAATGTAACAGTTCCAGTTGTAGTGAAGTTGCCAACATATTGTTGCCAACCTGCTGTTGAACTATTAAATGAACTTAATTGAACATCAAAATCCGTATGGCTTGTACCACCTGTTGTGGAAACCCATACTTGAAGTGGGTCAGGATAAATACTAGCATCAGGTGAACGATGCCAAAATTTAAGTGTATCGCCAGCTGTAACTGCTATTGGAGGAGATATCAACCATTGATCAATTAAAAGTCCGCCGCCAAAAGCACCATTGTAATTTTGGCCAACATAACCAGTATCAGGACCTTCATAGGATGGAAAAACTGCTGCAGCATTTCCTTGGAATACTGTTGTTGTTCCGGCTCCATCAACATCATCGAATGTCCAGCCTCTGGCTTGAATACCAGTCAGAGTATTATCGCCGTTCATATCATCCATAAATAAAACTGCTTCACTTGGGATGTGAGATATTGGTGTATTTCTGTAATTTTCTTGATTTGTTCTACTATCCTGTGCATTTATTAACACAGTTAAGACGAAAACTGAAAATAAAAGTGTGTAGAGCGTTTTTTGCATGATCAACCTCAAATATAGTTATGAAATTATTTATTAGAATTATTTTAACTAAAAAATAGTAAAACATTTATTCAATGTGAAGTAAATAAGGAATTTTAATCATTTCTTAATCTAATAGTTTTAAAACTAATGGGTGTTTTAGAAAAAGCTCTGGGGCTGTAAACAGCATAGAATTGGACAGATTTTTGTAGAAATAAAAAAAGTCCCAATAGATATTGGGACTTTTAACGAATTTAGAAGAGCGAATTTTTATTTAATTAGTGTCATTTTTCTTGTTTGGGTAAAATTATTTGATTCAAGTTTATAGATATAGATTCCGCTATTTAAATCGCTTGCATTAAAATTTATTGAATGTAATCCTGATTCTTTAAACTCATTTATAAGAGTTTTAATCTGCTGACCTAGTAAATTATAAACTGTTAATTTTACAAATCCTGATTGAGGCAAAGTAAAATTAATTTTTGTGCTTGGATTAAAAGGGTTCGGGTAGTTTTGATTCAAAGAATAGTCCAACGAATTACTGAATGTAATCTCGACAACATTTGAATACGCAAATTTTCCATCGCTATCTATTTGTTTTAATCGGTATGAGTAATTTCCATTCCTTATACTCATATCTACAAATGAATAATATTTTGGTGAGTTTGAGTTTCCGCAACCATTTACAAAGTTAATTTTTTCCCAGCTTCCTATTGCTGATTTTCTTTCAATATCAAATCCAAAGTTGTTCACTTCAGTTTCAGTTCTCCAGCTTAGTTTAACAGCGCTTGCTAATACAGTTGCAATAAATGAAGAAAGCTCAACTGGTAAGGCCCCTTGACTATAATTTAATGCTCCAGGAGTACTAATACTGCTACGAGTGCTACCTGCAGTTGTTGTCCAAACATGTGAGAAACCAGTACCTATCATAGAAATGCTTCCGGTTGGAAAAGAATTTCCATCATCAATCAAAGGCAAACGTACAGCATCTAACGGACTTTTAACTAAATTAAAATCTTTTTCCTCCCACTGTGGATCTTCATTTAATTTATTATAAACCACTGTTGGTAATTCGCTTGAAACTGGTAATTCATAACAAACACCATGAATAATCTCTCCAGTCGAGTGATTGACTAACAAAATTCCACCAGTTTCATTTGTAAGTCCCATTTCGTTCATAACGGTTTGAGTAACAATTCCACTTGGGATAGGATTATAAATATTTAATAAATTGCTGTTATTTGTAGTAACAACAAAAAATCCTTTTCCATTATCGGAATTTGTGCTTGTAATATTTCCATTTAATTGAGCGTAAGCATTTGCATTGTAAGCCTCGCCTTCTAAAACATAAAATACAATTGCATAAGTACTCATGTCTGTCCCAACGGGAGCAACAATTTCAACAAACTCATCGCCGTCATCAGCACAGTTGTAGCTAAATTCATTTATCCAAATGTTCTGTGAAAATGAAAGACTTGTAATTAAAATTATTAATAAAAAAATGTAAAATGAGTTTTTCATAAAAACCCCTTTATTGTTGGTAAATATTTCATTTGAATTTTTTTTGCATAGAAAATGCACTACTATTTATACACATTATCGAAAGTTTTTGGAAAGTATTTAGGATTAATCAAAATTTGTTTGTCTTTGCTTCGCTGCGATCTTAGGCTATAAATGTGGATTTTTAATGGCATTATGAATTTTAATAATCTTTTTTTGATAAATGCCATTAATTGATACTAATAAAGGATTTGATTTGGGACTATAACTTGAAGTTTTGAAAAATAAGCTCAGTTACCTGAGCTTTTTTTAGGAAGGACACACTGAATGACTTCTGTGTAAATTTTTATAATGACTATTTAGCCAGCGTCATTTTTCTTGTCTGTGTTAAGCCATTAGCTTCTATTTTGTAAATGTACATTCCACTGTTAAGATCGTTTGCGTTGAAGTTTACTGTGTGTGTGCCTGCTTCACTATACTCATTTACAAGTTTTCTTATTTCCTGTCCAAGTATGTTATAGAGTGTTAGCCTTACCATTCCTGCTTGTGGCAGATTAAAATTAATTGTTGTAGTAGGATTAAACGGATTTGGAAAATTCTGACTTAGCTCAAATTTATTTACACAATTAAAATCAACTTCAATTATTTTTGAGTATTCAAATTGTCCATCATTATCGATCTGTTTTAATCTGTATGAATATTTTCCTGCTGAAATTTTATCATCAATAAAAGAATAATTTTTTGCTGAGTTTGAATTTCCATTACCATTAACAAAACCTATCTTCTCCCAATTACCTTTCACAGCCGAACGTTCAACATCAAATCCATAGTTATTAATTTCTGTTGCAGTTTGCCAGCTTAACTTAACAGTTGAGCCAATTGTTGTAGCTGAGAATAATGAAAGTTCAACTGGAAGCGGGTCATCAATTCCTAAAGTCCAATCTGAAAAGGAACTTACTCCAACAATAGTTACAGTATTGGCCGTTGTATTTAAAGTGATAGGGGAATAAGGCAACCAGTTTCCATCATACTTAAACAAGGAATATTGATTTTCATCGCCAACAACATCTGAATCTAAATAATTAAATGTAATATCAGTAGATGTAATTCCAAAGCTGGTAAGCTTCCAATACATTTGCAAAAAATTTGGATTGAGGATTGTTGGATGAATACCTGCAATGGCGCTTACAGAAAATGTTCCACTTCCAACAACATTACCAAGAGTTACTGGAGTGTATTTTGTTGGTGAAGTTCCAACAGGAAATAAAATACTTGAAGAGTTTGAAATCCATCTATTAAAATTTCCTACAACACTACCGAAAGAAGAATTTAGAACTCCTAAATTTGTTACACTTGTGCCAAGGGATAATATATTCGAATTTGTAAATAGATTTCCATTATTCAGATTTAGTGTTCCGAAAACTGAAGTATTATTAATTAATGTAACACCAGTCGAATTATTTATTGATAAACTTTTTACGGATTGAGGTAAACCATCACCAGTAACTTGAGTGTTAGTGCCGTTATACACATAATTTGCATACTGATTAAAAGTTCGCGAACCTGTAACTTGAATATTTCCTAAAGCTCCTGTTGAATTTATTCCTGCTGAGGAGGCTGTTCGTAAGGTTGCATAAGCTGAAAGTACAAAATGACCAGTCCCAGTGATATTAAAGATCCCGCAATCTAAATTTCCATTTACAATTGTTCTTCCATTTCTATTAGTGTTAGCAGTTAATGTTACAGTAGCTCCAGCAACAATTTCCACATCTCTATTTTGATCTGGGATACTTTCCCCAACCCAAGTGCTTCCGGAACTCCAATTACCGCCGGTTGTTGTACTTGATATTTTGTTTGAAGCGATAGGAGTGTACACAATGTTGTAATCATCAATATACATTTCATCATTTATAGTGTATCCATAAAAATCAGTTCCATCCAATGACATTGCAATTGTAGGTGAACCGAAAGTTCCTTTTGAATATTGCCAGGAATGTATTAACGAGCCATTAATCCAAAATTCTCCTCTATCTGCAACCAAATCTGCAACTACTTTTACTGGGAACCACATATTTTGTGGATAACTAAATGCTGCTGCATTTGCTCCTGCTGCATCTAATGTTCCTGTCCCAGGTGAATTGAAAAAAACTTGCATTGCCCATACATACGTTGGTGGTGCAAAATTAGCCAGAGTATTAAAATATCCGGCTTTACCAGCCGGTATAAAAACCTGAAAGTTTATCTCAGCCACACCATTTAATAATAAACCATGATCCCTTACTACATCATTATTTTGCTTTATTAGAATTGAATTGGTACCACTAAATGAATAAACATTAGAGATATATGCATCCTCTGTTGCACTGCATGGATTATTAGTCCAAGTTTGCCAAATACCAGCACTTTGACAAGCTATTTGTTGTCCTGCTGTGTAAGTATCAAAATTGTCTTGAAAAACAATTGTTTGACTTAATGCTAATGTTGTAAATAATATTGTTAATATAAAACTCAAATAAAAGATGTAAATCTTTTGCATAATCGTATCCTTAATTTTTTTCAGAAACACAGTTAGGATTCAAATAAAATGCCCAACTTTTTACCCATAAATAAGTAAAGTCTTTGAATTAAACAAACTATTTATTCATTATAACTTACTAAAATTAACTAGGTTACGCTATTTACTTAAGAAAAAAGATGAGAAATAATTAGTTTACGAAATAGTTGCCAAACAAAATATAACGTAAAAAATGCCGATGTAATAAATTTTTATATCAGCTTCATGTGTAATAAAATAATTTGAAATTCACTTTATTATAACTAAAGAAAATTCTTTTTTTATCGATAATAAAATTCACCAAATCGATAAAAGTTGAAATGATATAAATTTCTTATCGAAGTAAGATCGATTAAACCATATTTTTTATTAAAACTTATACTTATTTTATCTTTAATATTTGTTTAATTTTATAGTGGGACTAGATGTTCGGATTTGTTAAAATAGAAGAAAAAACCAAATTAGATGATAACAATAATCTTATTGAAGAGAGAAAAAGAAAAGATAAAGTTTTTACAATAGCTTTTTATGTTGTTGTTTTTCTACATTTAAATCTTGCACTTTGCTTTATGACAGTTTCCTGATTTCCTTTCCACAATGATTTAAAAATTTTATGCAAAAAAATAATGTATACATAGAAACGTATGGCTGCCAGATGAATCTTGCTGATACCGAGATTGTACTCGGTATTTTAAAAAAACAAGGTTACGATGTTACAGATAACCCTAAAAAAGCTGATGTTGTTTTACTTAATACTTGCAGCATTAGAGAGAATGCAGAACAAAGAATTTATGGCAGAATTGGAAATTTAAAAACGCTTAAAGAAAATAATCCAACACTTGTGCTTGGTATTCTAGGATGCATGGCAGAGCGTTTACGCAAAGATTTAGTTGAAGATAAAAAAGCTGTTGATTTAGTTGTGGGTCCAGATGAATACAGAAGATTGCCTGAATATATTGATGTTGCATTGAACGGTGATAAGGGAATTGGTGTTAAACTTTCTCGCACAGAAACATATGATGATATTGAGCCTCACAGAGAAGACGGACTTTCTGCATGGATTTCCGTTATGCGCGGCTGTGATAAGTTTTGTACTTTCTGTGTAGTTCCATTTACTCGCGGCAGAGAACGAAGTCGTTCACTTCAGTCAATTATAACGGAGTTAGAAAATCTTTCAGTTCGTGGATTTAAAGATGTAACATTGCTTGGGCAAAATGTTAACTCGTATATTGATGAGGATAATGGTGGTGGAGATTTTGCGGATTTACTATCTGCTGCTGCAAAAGTTGATAGAAGAATGAGGATTAGATTTAGTACATCGCATCCGCAGGATATTTCTGATAAGCTTTTATACACAATTGCAGAACATCCAAATCTTTGCAACTACATTCATCTGCCTGTCCAATCGGGTTCAAACAGAATTCTTGAGCTTATGAATAGAACTTACACAGTTGAGCATTATCTAAATTTGATTGAAAAGGCTAAAAAAATAATTCCTGGCGCAACTTTTTCTACAGATATAATTTCTGGATTTCCAACAGAGACCTGGGAAGACCATTTAGCAACTTTAGAAGTGATGGAGCAAGTTCGGTACGATGGTGCTTATATGTTTAAATATTCTCCTCGAGAAGGAACGAAAGCTCATAGAATGGAAGACGATGTTCCTGAGGATGTAAAATCAAAAAGATTGCAAGAGATTATTGATGTTCAACAGCAAATTTCTTTTGAAATAAATCAAGCATTAATTGGAACCGAGGATATTATACTGGTCGAAGGATTCAGTAAAAAATCTAATGATTTTGTAGCAGGAAGAACGGATACAAATAAAACAGTAATAGTTCCCATCAATGATAAAATTAAAAACGGAAATTACATTAAGGTTAAAATCAATAAAGCTACTTCGGGCACGTTATTTGGCGAATATCTTTCACACATCGAACCGTTAAAAGATGGTATTGCGCTTACAGCTTAAACAAACTAATTTGCAATTAAACATTTTTTAGTTTGTTATACTTTTATGAAAAAACACTTTTCAATAATTCTTTTCTTTTTTCCTTTTCTGTTTACCTCACAGATTTTTGCTCAAGAAGTTGATATTGTTCCGTATCTAAAAATGATTGAACAAGGAAAACTTGAAGAAGTAAAAGGTAAACTACTCGATTTAAAAACAGATTATACTAAAAGTGCAAACCTAATTTTTCTTGAAGGTGTTCTAACTGAAAACGGACAAGACGCAGTTGTGCTTTATCAAACACTTCTTGAAAAATTTCCCAAAAGCAGTTATGCTGATGCAGCGCTTTATAGAATTTACTCGTACTATTTCGCGCTCGGATTATACAATACAGCGGATAAAAATTTAGAGAAGCTAAAAAAAGATTATCCGGAATCGCCTTACATAAAAATGGCTTCTGCAAACGTTGTTAAAAACGATGTTGAGGAATCCAATCAAGGGAATAACGAATCTACAGTTACAAAGAATGATAACGATAAAGTTAATTTGTATTCTGTTCAAGCGGGAGCTTTTACAAATGCTGCGAATGCAGCCGCACTTAAAAAAGAAATTGAATCGGTTGGAATGTTTTCTTTTATAAAAGAAAAAAATGTTGCGGGCACAGTTTTTAATGTCGTTTACCTCGGCAAATTTGAAACTAGAAAAGAAGCTGAAGATTTTCTTCCTATTGCAGATGCACGATTTAGAATTGCAGGACGAGTTGTTGAGATAAATCAGTGAAGATTAAGTTCATTGGCACAGGCTCAGGTTTTACTTCTTTAGCACGCTTTCACTCATCTCTTTTAATCACATCTAAGAATTATAATTTATTGGTTGATTGCGGTGATGGGGTTTCGCAAGCAATTCTAACTCAAAATATTAATTATAATATTATTGATGCAATTTTAATTTCACATCTTCATCCGGATCATTACTCCGGATTACCTTCTTTGATAACACAAATGAAATTAGGCGAACGTAAAAAAGAACTTTCTATTTTTGTTCATTCATCTAACAAAGATTTTATTGAAGATTTTATTTATCATTCTTATTTATTTAAAGAGCGAATGAATTTTAAATTAAATGTTATTCCTTTTGATGAAGAAAAAGAAATCATACTAATTGATGATTTTTGTTTAACCTCAAAATTGAATTCACATCTGGATAAATATCAAACCGATGAATTAAAAAATAACATAAGTTTTATATCATTAAGTTTTCTTTTTAAAGATGATGAAAATTCTTGTATTTACACCGGCGATATTGGAAGTGAAAAAGATTTATATCTTTTTAATCAAAAAGTTGATTGGTTAATCGCTGAAATAACTCACGTTAAATTTGAAAACTTGATTGAAATCTTTGAAAAATTAAATCTGCAAAAAATTGTTTTAACTCATGTTCCGGATAATTTTGAAATCCAATTTGAAAAATATTTGGAATCTATAGCAAATCATTTAAAATCTCGCTTTATTTTAGCTTTTGATGGACTTGAGCTAAAACATTACAATTCAGACTGCCTTTAATAAATTCTTTCATTTTGCTATATTTGGCACACAATTTTTACAAAATGGCAGACAAAAATTAAATCCAACAGATGACAAGAGAAGAGTTTAAAAATAGAAATGGAATAATCGGCAAATCAAAAGAAATTAATGATTTGGTTGATATTATCATGCAAGTTGCGCAATCTGATATTTCTGTTTTAATTTATGGTGAGAGCGGAGTTGGAAAAGAAGTTTTTGCAAAAGCTATTCACGATTTTAGCAACCGCTCCAACAAACCTATGATTTCCGTAAACTGTGGTGCAATTCCCGAAGGCATCATTGAAAGCGAATTATTCGGACACAAAAAAGGTTCGTTTACCGGCGCAGTTGAATCACGCAAAGGTTATTTTGAAATTGCAGATAACAGCACACTATTTTTAGATGAGATTGGCGAGCTTCCGTTAACAACACAAGTAAAACTTTTACGCGCAATCGAGACAAAAGAATTTATGAAGCTTGGCGCAGAAACAGTTAGCAAAGTTGATGTTAGAATTATTGCTGCTACAAATAAAGATTTACAGCGCGAAGTTGATACAAGAAGATTTAGAGAAGATTTATTTTTTAGATTAAAAGCCGTTTCAATAAATATTCCACCGCTGAGAAAGAGAAAAAATGATATTGAAGAACTTGCAAAACATTTTGCTAAAATCTATTGCGAAAATAATAATGTTGAGTTTCCAATTATCACTGAAGGCACAATTGAGATTTTAAAAAATTATACCTGGCCCGGCAACATCCGCGAGTTAAAAAACACTATCGAAACTGCAATTGCATTAAATAGGGGAAAGACATTAAGCGAAGATATGTTTTTAGAATTAAGATCAGATTATGTTGATTTTGATGAACAAAGAAATTTACCGGTTTTCTTAAGAAAATCTCCCGAAGATGCAGACAGAGAATTAATGTATCGTGCGCTTTTTGAAATCAAAAAAGATATAATGGAATTAAAAGATATAATAACTCATCGCTTTAATGTTGAAGATTTTAATCGGAAAGAAAACGTTGATGATGTTTTATCAATCAGAGATCTGGAAAAAGATGCTATCGTAAAAGCATTGGATAAAACAAAAGGAAGTAAACGTAAAGCTGCAAGATTATTAAATATTAGCGAGAGAACTTTGTACAGAAAATTAAAAGAATATGATATCAATGAATCATAAAAAAAATAAAATAATTTTAATTACGATTTTAATATTTTTGTTTGTTGGATTAACAGCAATTAATTTTACCGGGTGCTGTGCCTATTCTTTTACAGGTGCTTCAGTTCCGGAACATTTAAAGACAATTGCAATCCCGATTGCAGATGACAGAAGCGGTTCCGGTGAGCCTAATTTAAGAGAAAGTTTAACACAAAAATTAATTCAAAAATTTATTGATGATAATACTTTGCAGGTTGGTGAACGAACATCTGCAAATGCACTTTTAGAATGCTCAATAGTTTCACTTTCTGATGCGCCCGCAATTGTTTCTGCAGGTGAAAGCATTACATCAAGAAGACTTACAATTGGAGTTAGAGTTATTTATCGCGATCTTGTAAAGCGTACAACTGTTTTTGAAAAAACTTTTTCAAATTATAGTGATTACCAATCAAGTAATCCAATTGCAGGAAGAAAAACCGCAATAGAAGAAGCTTTAGATCTTATTAGTGAAGATATTTTGTTAGATACCGTCTCTGGTTGGTAAAAAGAAAGGCAAGTTAGTTTTAATGGAACAAGCAGTTTTAATAGGATATTTTACTTCACTGTCCATCCTGTTTTTATTTGGATTGCATGGGTTTGTAATGATGTTTTATCATAGAAAATATGGTCATAAAATTCCACAGCCAAACAAAGATTTTAAAAATGATGTAATGGTTACCATTCAACTCCCGCTTTATAACGAAATGTATGTGATCGAAAGATTAATTGATTCAGTTTGTGAGATTGACTATCCAAAAGATAAAATGGAAATTCAGGTTCTTGATGATTCTACTGATGAAACAACTTCAATAGTTGCAAAAGCTGTTGAAGCAAAGCAAAAAGAAGGTTTTGATATTGTTCATATCAGAAGAGGGTCGAGGGAAGGTTATAAAGCAGGCGCACTTAAAGAAGGAATGAAAATTGCTAAAGGTGAGTTCATCGCAATTTTTGATGCAGATTTTATTCCACAAAAAGAATTTCTAAAAAAAACGCTTTCTTACTTTACAGATGATAAAGTTGGAATGGTTCAATCAAGATGGGAACACTTAAACGGCGATTATTCAATTATCACAAAAGCGCAAGCACTTGCGCTTGATGGACATTTTGTAATTGAACAAACCGTTCGAAACAAATCTGGTTTCTTTATTAATTTTAACGGAACCGGCGGCGTGTGGAGAAAAAAATGTATTGAAGACGCAGGCAACTGGCATGCTGATACGCTTACAGAGGATTTAGATTTAAGCTATCGCGCTCAGCTTATCGGTTGGCGATTTGTTTTCTTAAAGGATTTTACTTCACCTGCGGAGTTACCTTCTGAAATCAATGCTTTAAAAGCTCAACAATTCCGCTGGACGAAAGGTGCTGTTGAAACAGCCAAAAAAATTCTTCCTTTAGTTTGGAAATCTAAAGTTCCAATGAGAGTAAAACTTCAATCAACTTTTCATTTAACAAACAATTTAGTTTTTCCGTTTATTTTGCTTGCTGCAATTCTAAATGTTCCACTAATCTTTATTAAAAACAGCGGTGCGCACGAAATTTACTTTGCGATAATGTCTTTATTCGTTCTCGCTTTTGTTAGTTCATTTTTATTTTATCTTTATTCACAAAAAGATATCCACACAGATTGGCGAAAGAGAATCGTGCTCTTTCCGTTGTTTATGGCTGGAAGTATGGGGCTTGCAGTTAATAATTCCCGCGCTGTGTTTGAAGGCTTAATGAATAGAAAAAGTGAATTTGTACGTACACCAAAGTTCAAACAGGAAACTGGTAAAGATACTTTTGTTGGAAATAAATATCTAAATAAAAAACTTGGACTTTCTGTTTTTGTTGAAGCTGTGCTTGCTGTTTATTGTTTTATCGGTGTGTTGTCTTCGATTTATTTTATGGAACTTGCTTCTATTCCTTTCCAGGTTTTGTTTACAATGGGATTTTCATTTATAGCTTATACATCAATTAAACATGCATACGCAACAAAGAAAATATAATGAGCACTAATTCATTTGATGCATTTAATCAAAAAGTAAGTTTAATATACGAGTACAATAATAAATCACCGTTGTTCGCTCGTGTTGCAGAAAATGAAATTGAAAAAAATAATATTGATGAAGCAATTAAAATTTTAAGTGATGGATTGACTCACCATCCTGATTTTTACGCTGCTTACTTTTTACTAAGCAAAGCTCATACTATAAAAGGAAATTACGGACAAGCACTAAAGTTTGTTAAAAAGGGAAGTGAGCTTATTCATTCGCCAAAAACATTTGATTATTATTTGCGTGAGATTGATGCAATAAAAAAACAAAGACAACTTTTTAATGTCTCTCGCTGGGCTGATTCTGCAAAAGAAAATTTTTCAATGATTAATCCTCAACCGGAAAATAATTTAGAAAAAGAAAAACCATCTGAAAGCATTGAAGAAACACTTAATAAACTTACTGCCGAAATTGAAGGCGCAACTCAAACCGTTAATGATGCCAAAAAGAAAATTGCAGAAACTAAACCAAAAGCATTTTCAAACAATGATTTTATAGTTTCTGAAACACTTGCAAAAATCTATATTACTCAAGGTGAGTTTAAAGAAGCTATTTATGTTTATAAAAAGCTTAAACAAAAAAATCCGGAAAAAGAGAGTTACTTTGAATCTAAAATTGCCGAATTAAAATCTAAACTAATTGCTTAATCATTCTTCATTTCCTGCATACTTTATTATCGCTTTTGTACTATGATTGATACAACTAAAAGCACAATTTTAACCAAAAAATTCTATATTCGCCCTGTTCTTACTGTGGCAAAGGACTTGCTTGGTAAGGTACTAGTTAAGAAAGATGGGAATCGGGTTTTTGCTGGAAGAATTATTGAAGTTGAAGCATACGATGGAAAAGTAGATAAAGCGTCACATTCATTTAACGGCAAAACAAAACGTAATGAAGTTATGTTTAATGAAGGCGGATATTTTTATGTTTACTTTACTTACGGCGCACATTTTTGTTGTAATGTTGTTCCCGGGAAACTAAATCATGGTGCCGCGGTTTTGATTCGTGCTGTTGAACCATTAATTGGAATTGATAAAATGATTGAAAATAGATTTGGCAGACAATTGAAATCGGAAAAAGAAATTTATAATCTAACAAGCGGACCTGGAAAAGTTTGTAAGGCTTTTGGTTTTAATAAAATACATTCTGGTTCTGATCTGATAAACAGCTCAATATTTATTGTTGATCAACCAAAACTTAAAAAAAATATGATTGGAATTTCTAAAAGAATTGGAATTTCTAAATCTGTTAGTTTGCCTTGGAGATTTTTTGAAATTGGAAATCCGTATTTATCAAGATGATTATTGAACCAAAAAATATATTAATTGTTAGAACTGATAGAATCGGTGATCTTGTTTTAACGTTGCCCTTGGCTGGCTTAATTAAAAAACAATATCCAAATTGTAAAGTGTCATTTTTAGTTCGTGAATACACAAAAAATATTGTTTACAATCATCCTTTTATTGATGAAGTAATTGTTCTTAATGAATCCGATGGCAAGTTTGAGCTATTTGATAACTTAAAACTTATAAGATCAAAAAAGTTCGATACTTGTATTGTTGTTCGTCCCATTTTTATTCCTTCGTTAATTATGTTTTTAAGTGGAATAAAAAATAGAATCGGAACTGGCTATAGATGGTATTCTTTTCTATTTAATCAAAAAGTTTATGAACACAGAAAAAATGCTGAACGACACGAACTTGAATACAATGTTAATCTTCTTGAAAAATTAAGCATCAAGAATAATGTTGATGAAAAAAATGTTAGTTATGATTTAAGAGTAGATGAACAATTACAACAAAACATTATTAAGATTTTATTGGATGAAAAAATAGATTTACAAAAACCAATTGTTATTGTTCATCCCGGCAGCGGTGGAAGCTCTATTGATTTGTCGATAAATAAATTTTCAGAGCTTGTAAAAAAACTTGATGAAGATAATGTTCAGATCATCTTAACAGGAAATAAAAACGAAGTTGAACTTTGTGAGAAAATAAAATCATCGGGTAAGGCAAAAAACTTTGCAGGTAAATTTAATCTTGATGAACTAACTGCCTTGATTAGTAAATCAGTTATGTTTATTTCAAACTCAACTGGACCGATACACATTGCGGCGGCACTAGGAAAATATGCAGTGGGGTTTTATCCCAAAATAGTTTCATGCTCAAAAGAGCGTTGGGCGCCTTACACAAATAAAAAACTTGTGTACGAGCCAAACATAGATTGTAAAAATTGTACTCGTGAACAATGTGAAAAATTAAATTGTATGGATTCGATTAATATAAATAAAGTGCATAACGATATTAAAAATGTTCTAAATAAACTTTAAGGAGTAGTAAATGAAATCCTTTATTAAAATAAATACTTTAATTATCATTTTGTCTATAGCTTTGATTGCTCTTTCATCAGCTGTAGCACAGAAAAAAGATGAATTCCGTAAAATTGAAAACAATGCTTTTCGTGAAGGTGAAAAACTTACATTTGATGTTAAATATGGTTTTGTAACAGCAGGAGTAGCATCTTTTGAAATACCAAAAATTAAAAAAATATCAGGCAGAGAAGCGTACCACGTAACTTTTGAAGTTAACACTGTTTCAACTTTTGATAACTTCTTTAAAGTTCGTGATAGATACGAAACCTATATTGATGTAGAAGGAATTTTTCCCTGGAGATTTGAACAGCACATTCGAGAAGGAAATTACTCAAGAGATTTTTCTGCTTTCTTTGATCAAAGAAAAGGTAAAGCAAAAACCAGCGGCGGCGAGTTTGATATTCCTAAATATGTAAATGATATTGTTTCGGCATTCTTTTATGCAAGAACTTTGGATTACTCAGGATTAAAAGTTGGCGATAGAATTCCATTAAAGAATTTTTATAAAGATAAAGTTTACGATCTTGATGTAGTTTATCACGGCAAAGAAACCATTGAAGTTGAAGCTGGAAAATTTGATTGCATAATTGTTGAACCATTGGTGCAGGAAGGCGGATTGTTCAAAAACGAAGGCAGCATAATGATCTGGTTAACAAACGATGAAGCAAAAATTCCTGTACGAGTTAAAACAAAAGTAGTTGTTGGCTCTATCAATTCTGATTTAACAGGATACAGCGGTGTTTACGGAAAATTAACCTCAAAAAGAAAGTAATGTATTTTTGTCATTCCCGCGAACCTGCCTTCGGTAGGCAGGAGTGGGATTCAACTTGTGTTTAATTATTTGTCCGCAAACAACAAATTACATTATTAACAAATAATTAATTTACCAATGGTGGATTAATTAGCTCTCTTTATTTACTTTGGACTCGGGAATTTGGTTTTACACGCTATGCAAACCGTAAAACCATCTTACTTTCTTACATACGACTTTTAATTAAATTATTTCACAATTTATTTATTCACGAGGGTTCACTATGAAAAAATTTGGGTTACTGATTGTAACAATTTTATTTTTTTCTTCATTTTCTTTTTCCCAAATAATTAGTCAGTATGTTGAGACTAATTCTGGTTCTGTTCCTAAAGGCATTGAAGTCTGGAATAATACTACATCAACATTAGATTTTTCAACAAATAATTTAGTAGTACGACAGGGAACAAATGGAGCTGCTTTAGCTACACTATATACTATAAGTTCAGGAACACTAGCCCCTGGAGCTGTACTTGTAATTGGAACAACAGATATGCAGGCAACTGCTGTTGGCAATGGTGCGGCATTTTATACATTTGCTTTTACATTTAATGGCGATGATGCATTGGCTTTGGTATATGGTGGTACTACAACAGATATATTTGGTACACCTGGCGTCGATCCAGGAACAGCATGGACAGGTGGCACGGTTTCAACTGCAAACCAAAACATACAACTTTTAAGTGGAATTACTACTGGTAACGTAGTAGGTTGGTCTGATCCAAGTTTAAGATTTGAAGTAGTAAGTACAAATCCTGCTGCTGATATTACTGGTTTTGGACTTGCACCTGGAAGTGCAGCAGTACCACTACTATCTTCATCAGTTTCTTCCTTAAATTCACTAAGCTATGTATTTGGTAATGGTCCTTCAACTTCACAGCTTTATACTTTAACTGGAACAGACTTGGACGGAAGTGATGTTACAGTAACAGCACCTGCTGACTATGAGATATCCCTGGACGATGCAACTTTCACAAGTGAAATTACTTTAACAGCATATGATGGAACAGCTACTGATATTCACGTTAGATTGATTGCTGGGTTAGCGGCAGGTACCTATGATAATGAAGATATTACAAATGCTGGTGGTGGCAGTGTTACGCTCAATGTTACATGTAATGGCAGTATAACAGGCGTCTTACCAAATTTATTCTTTTCTGAATATGTAGAAGGTTCAAGCAATAATAAAGCAGTTGAAATTATTAATATTTCGGGTAGCGATGTTGATCTCACTGCCGGCAATTATGTAGTACTGATCTATGCAAATGGTTCCAGCTCAGTCACTAATACTATTGCCCTTACTGGAACTTTATTAAGCGAAGAGGTTTTTGTTTTAGCTAATTCCAGTGCTGGTACAACATTGTTGGGATTAGCAGATCAGACTAGCAGCTCATTAACATTTAATGGTGATGATGCTCTTGTTCTGCGCGTTGGCGGTGCTTCAGGTAATATACTTGATGTAGTTGGTCAAATTGGTTTTGATCCAGGTACTTTTTGGGGCACAGAACAAAATACGACACTAGATCATACTTTGAGACGTCAAAATCTTATTGCTATTGGTGATAGAAATGGTTTTGATGTATTTGATCCTGCAACCGAGTGGAATACTTTTAACATAGATGATTTTACAGATTTAGGGAATCCTTCGCTTCCTGTAGAACTTACATCCTTCTCAGCAACAACAATTGGTTCAACTGTTAAGTTAAGCTGGAATACAGCAACTGAAGTTAACAACTATGGATTTGATGTTGAGCGTTCTGTTGTAAAGAATAATTGGGAAAAGATTGGTTTTGTTGAAGGTAATGGTAATTCAAACTCACCAAAGATTATTCATTTGTTGATAATAAAGTAAATTCAGGAAGGTATTCATACAGACTAAAACAAATAGATAACGATGGAGAGTTTGAATATTCTAAAACAGTAGAGATTGATATGAATGGAGTTAAGAAATTCGAGTTAAGTCAGAACTATCCAAATCCATTTAACCCAACTACAACAATAAAATTCAATTTACCGGATGTAGGGATGGTAAAATTAACATTATATAATATACTTGGTCAGCAGATAAGAACTCTTGTAAATGAGTTTAAAGAATCTGGAACGCATACAATAAACTTTGATGCAAGTGAACTAAATAGCGGAATGTATATTTACAAAATTGAATCAGGTTCATTTACACAAACAAGAAAAATGACCTTGGTTAAGTGACAATCGATTTCTTACTACTTGACAAAAAGGCTCAGGCTACTGAGCCTTTTTAATTTATATCACTGCTAATATTTATTATTCAGCATTAGTTCAGTAATTTCGCCAGTGTTTTCTAGAACATTTCTAATGTTTCCCGGAAACTAGACTATTTCAAAATCATTCATATTAAGGATTGCTATGCAGGTGAGAGCTACTTTTAAATTATTCTTTATAACAGTTTTTCTTTTCTTCACTCAATTCATTTTATCTCAGTCGGGTACTTATTATAATAGTATCGATCCTAATGCAGCATCTTTTGTGACTGATCTTGAAAACAGGATTAGAAATCCTTATACAAAAGTTAGCTATGATAATTTTGATGAAACAAACATTGCGAACTTTGCTTCGATTAATAATGGTAATGGAACTAGTTCTGTGTTTTGTGTTTACAGTCATTTTGAATATATATATTCGGGTACATTTACCTGGTTACCAATGAGTCGTGAACACACTTTTTGCCATAGCTGGCAGCCGGGATATCCTTCAACTTCTTTAGATGAATATTCAGATCAATATCATTTGTTTCCAACACACCAGAATGGAGCAAATGGTGTAAGGAGTAATCATCCACTAGGCAAAGTTGTTAATGTGATTAGCACTTTCCTCGAAGGTAAGTACGGAACTGATATTAATGGTAAATTAGTTTATGAACCTCGTGATGCACATAAAGGCGATGCAGCTCGAGCCTTATTATATATGCCTATTAGATATAATGGAATAAGTGGTTACGATTGGACTTTCAATTGGTTAAACAATACAAGACTTCCTTCTCTTAGCGAGGGACCACAAGATTTAGCTACTTTGATTCAATGGCACAAACAAGATCCGCCTGATAAATGGGAAGTTGATAGAAACAATTATATCCAATCTGTTCAACAGAACAGAAACCCGCTTGTTGATCATCCAGAATATGTTAACTATATAGATTTTAATAATCTTAGCAAGTTGAATCCAACCTATGCAATTGAGCCAACAAATTACGTTACAAATTTTACCGGAATCACAGGAGCCTCAACGATTCAGTTTAGCTGGGTTGACGCTTTAGCGGGTACACAAGCGCCTTCTGATTATTTATTGATCGTTTACGATAGGAATAATTATTTCCTTCCTATTGATGGGGAAACCTATCCAGATGATGGAAGTTTATCTGATGGTAAAGCTGTGATTAACTTATCTTATGCAGGGCTAAATAATTTCGGATTTACGAATCTTACAAGTAACACTGTGTATTATGCTGCTATCTTTTCATACAATGGGAGTGGTGCGTTAACCAATTATAAAATTGATGGAACATTCCCTATAGCGAGTGTATTATTTAACGGAACTTTAGCAACAGAACCTACAAATTACTTAACAACCTTTGCATCTGGTACTGTAACAACTTCATCAATACAAACAACCTGGACTGATGCTTTGCCTGGAGCTCAAGTTCCATCTGGATATCTTTTACTGGCAAATAAAACAGGAGTGTTTACTGATCCTTCAGATGGTGTTATGTATGCTGATGATACAAATTTAACAGACGGTTCGGCTACGGTTAATATTAATTATTCGGCTGCAGATAATTATTCATTCAGTGGACTTACGGCAAGTACTAATTATTACTTTAAAATTTATTCATATAATGAAAATCCCGGACAATTGAATTATAAAACCGATGGAGTTGTACCAACACTAACGGTGCAAACTGAAGCAAATTCAGGCGGTGGAAATTATACAGATTTAATTATAAGTGAATATGTAGAAGGATCTTCAAATAATAAAGCTATTGAGATTTTTAATGGAACCGATAAAAGTATTGATTTAGTCGCAAACAGCTACAAGTTAGAATATTATTTTAATGGAGCAACAACGGCCAGTACAACAATTAATCTGATTGGAACACTTGCAGTCGGAAATGTATTTGTTGTTGCTGATGCTTCTTCTGTACAAGCAATTATTAATGCAGCAAATCAAACGAGTAGTTCAAGTTTTTTTAATGGTAACGATGCAGTTGTGGTAAAGAAAGGTAACACAATTGTTGATGTCATTGGTCAGGTTGGATATGATCCTGGCACACAATGGGGTACTGGCACTATCACGACACTTAACCATACATTGAGAAGAAAGATTACTGTCACCCAGGGTGATACAAATCCAAGTAACGTCTTTGATCCAGCAATTGAATGGGATGGATATGCAAATGATACCTTTAATGGGTTAGGGCAGTATGAGGGAAATTTACCTGTCGAGTTAACTTCATTTTCAGGAAGAGTTATTGGTAAAAGTGTGATGCTTAATTGGGAAACTGCAACTGAGTTAAATAACTATGGATTTAACATTGAGCGCGCTGTCATTTCGAACGGAGAGAGAAATCTTTCCTGGGAGAAGATTGGTTTTGTTAATGGTAACGGTAACAGCAACTCACCAAAAGATTATTCTTTTGTTGATGATAATATAAGCTCAGGTAGATACTCATACAGACTAAAGCAAATTGATAATGACGGTCAGTTTGAATATTCAAAAATAATTGAAGTTGATATGAACGGAGTTAAGAAATTTGAGTTATCACAGAATTATCCAAATCCATTTAACCCAAGTACAACAATTCGTTTTAGTCTTCCTGAAGCAGGTAATGTAAAACTAACATTGTTTAATATACTTGGTCAGGAAGTAAGAACACTTATAAACGAATATAAAGAATCCGGTGTTCACACAATAAACTTTGAGGCAAGTGAACTTAACAGCGGAATGTACATTTACAAAATTGAAGCTGGTTCCTTTACCCAAACAAAGAAAATGACGTTGGTCAAATAATTTAGATTCTGAATACTCATTTCTAAGTACAAAAAAGGCTCAGATAACTGAGCCTTTTTTGTAAAATTCTGACCATAAAAATTTGATTAATATTTTTTAAGTTCCAGCATAAAATTATTTGTGTTGGATTCTAGTTTCTTTTAATCTCATTGTTTACCTTTGCAACTAGGACTAGGTTATGCACGCTATGCAAATATCATAACTAATAATTTATTAATCATATATAATTCTTCATTATGCGAGGGCTGCTATGAAAAGATTTTTATTACTGATACCATTTTTAGTTCTATACAATTCCCAATATTTTTTTGCTCAGGTTGATATTAATCGTAACCAGACAAAGTTATTGACTGATACCAATAAAATAGGCTTGGTAGATTTAAAATCGAATCCGGAAATCCAGAGATTAAATGAATTAAAGGCTAATCTTACAACCTCACAGCAAAAACTTTCAACGGACTTACTTCAATTAATTAGACCGGAATTTCTTCCCAAGGCAACTTCGCTTGAACATCATTCTGAAACGATGAAATCGCTTAAACAATTTAAACCTTTTGAACAATCCGCTAATTTGGAAGAAAGTATTAGTGAAGGTACTGTATATGTTTACGTTTACCTAAATCAGGCATATTCAACTTCAATAATTAATAGTTTTTCTAAAGCTGTAACAGATAGGGATGAGAAAAATCATATTGCTGTCGTTTGGGTAAAGGTTAAAAATCTTGAAGCATTAGCTTCATTAAATGCCGTTAGAATAGTAAGAACAGTAATGCCTCCAGTTATTAGAACAGGTTCAGTAACTACTGAAGGTGATGCTGTTCATCGTACTTCAAATGTTCGCTCAATTTTTGGTGACGAAGGAGCTGGTATCAATGTTGGGATTATATCTGATGGTGTTAATACCCGCTCAACCGCACAAGCAAGTGGTGATTTACCTCCTGACGGATCGGGTTTAACAGTCTTAAGTAATACTTATGGCGGAGATGAAGGTACTGCGATGCTTGAAATTGTTCACGATATGGTTCCCGGTTCGGAATTATATTTTCACGACTTGGGAGGAAATACACTAGCTTTCAACTCTGCTATTGATGATTTAGTAACCGCAGGCAGCAATATTATTTGTGATGATATAGGGTGGTTGTTAGAACCATTTTATGAAGATGGAATTGTTGCTTCCCATATAAACTCAGTAATAAATTCAAACGATATTATCTATGTTTCCTCTGCTGGTAATGCAGGTGATTCTCATTATCAGGGAGATTTTTCCCCAATCCCCGCCCAACCAGAACAGCACGATTTTAGTGAAGGTGGAACATCTGGTTTTTATCTGTATTTGCCTCTTGAGGTAGGTGAACAAGCGATAATTGTTTTTCAATGGGATGATCAATTCGGTGCTTCAGAAAATGATTATGATTTGTACCTCTATAATTTAGGAACTTCATCAGTCGTAGCATCAAGTGAGGATGTTCAATCAGGTTCGGGTGACCCTTTGGAATACATTGTTTATACAAGACCGGTAGGAGGCCCAGCTTCCTATGATTACGCAATAATTGTAAATCAATTCTCAGGAAGTCCGGTTAACCTCGAAGTATTCATTTATGCACCTGCTAATTATTCAAATAACATAAAAGCACAAGATGCAATATTTGGTCATCCTGCTGTTGACGATGTAGTTTCTGTAGGTGCGGTTCGCTACAATACACCAAGCACAATAGAATTTTTCTCCTCACAAGGTCCTTCAACAATAGTTTATCCAAGCGCTGAAGCAAGACAAACTCCAAAAATTGTTGGTGTGGATGGTGGTGTTATAACTGGGGCAGGTGGATTCGGTTCATTTGATGGAACAAATTATAGATTTTATGGGACATCAGCTGCGGCACCTCATGTTGCAGCAATTCTAGCACAGGCATGGAGTTTTGATTTATTACGTACTGGGGAAAACATCAAACAGCTTTTATATGACTATCCAGAAGATTTAGGATCAGTCGGTATCGATAATATTTTTGGATATGGAAGAGCCGATGCCTTAAATATATTTGATGGCGAACTACCTGTCGAACTAACCTCTTTCTCCGCCACAACAATTGGTAATAATGTTAAACTAAGCTGGAACACAGCAACCGAAGTTAACAACTACGGTTTTGAAGTAGAACGTTCTGTTGTAAAAGGTGAGTGGAACAAAATTGGTTTTGTAAATGGCAATGGTAACAGCAACTCTCCAAAGGATTATTCTTTTGTTGATGACTTTGCAGGAAAACCTGCCTACCGAACAGGTAGGTACTCATACAGACTTAAACAAATTGATAACGATGGACAGTTTGAATACTCAAAGACAATTGAAGTTGATATGAATGGTGTTAAGAAATATGAGTTAACTCAAAACTATCCAAACCCATTTAACCCAACTACAACAATTAGTTATATACTTCCACAAACAGGAATGGTAAAGCTAACATTGTTTAATATACTGGGTCAGCAGATAAGGACAATTGTAAATGAATTCAAAGAATCCGGTACACACACAATAAACTTTGAGGCAAGTGAACTTAACAGCGGAATGTATATTTATAAAATAGAATCAGGATCATTTACACAGACAAGAAAAATGACATTGATGAAATAAATCAATAGTAAAAATTCAAAATTCAAAAAGGCTCAGGTAACTGAGCCTTTTTTGTTGGACAGCTTAAATAGTAATGACTGGTAGAAAAATCAAATCTTTTGAGTATTTTTTACTCAAAGAGTGTCATATTAAAAAACACTTATTAGTGTGATTTTCCAAAATAATTATTTACATTATTCTTTGGATAATGATCATTAAGAAATGTGAGCAGTCCAAATGCAAAATAAATTCGTAGTGTTTTTTTTACTGTTTACAAATTTCATTCTGGCACAGAATGTAATTGTGGTAGTTATTGATGGTGCACGTTACACAGAAACGTTCGGGGGTACAGGTATTTACATCCCGCACTTGTTCAACATTTTGCAGCCTTCAGGAACTTTGTATTCAAATTTCAGAATAACTTATCCATCTGGTTTTACCGAAACTTGTCCGGGGCATTCAGCTATTGAAACAGGAGGTTGGCAGCCGATAGCAAATGATGGTACGGAAAGACCAACACTCCCCACAATATTTGAATATTTAAGAAAAGTAAATGGGAACCCGCAATCTGAATGCTATGTTGTAACCGGTAAAAATAAATTAAATATCCTTACTTACTCTACTTCTTTTGAATATGGTTCTTCTTTTGGCGGTATCTGGTACGGTGACGATGATAAAAACGATGCTACAACTTATGGTAAAGTTATAGAAATAATGCAAAACTACCAGCCAAAAATTCTTGTTGTGAATTTTGCTGAAGTTGATGCCGCTGGGCATAGTGGTAACGAAAATTCTTATCACAATGCACTATTGAATGTTGATGATTTAGTGTATCAATTATGGCAGCACATTCAGGCAGGAGATTATGGATATACTACTAGTAATACAACTATGTTTATCACTAATGATCATGGGCGACACGATGACGATAATGGTGGTTTCCAAGAACATGGGGATGGCTGCGAGGGTTGTACACACATAATGTTATTAGCTGTCGGAAGAAATGTAACCCAGAATATGGTAAATAACGATCCGCATTATCAGATTGATCTAGCTCCAACAATTGGAGATTTATTAGGATTCAGCACTCCACAAGCAACGGGTACAAGCCTTTTTGAGGGAAGTAATCCGCTTCCAGCCGAACTCTCATCCTTCTCAGCAACAACAATTGGCCCGACAATTAAGTTAAGTTGGAATACAGCAACTGAAGTTAACAACTATGGTTTTGGTTTAGAACGCCGTGTGCTAAGCGCTGAGCGCCAAGCGTGGGTTAAAATTGGTTTTGTTAATGGTAACGGAAACAGCAACTCACCAACGGATTATTCTTTTGTTGATGAGAATATAAGCACAGGAAAATATTTCTACAGACTAAAACAAATTGATAACGACGGACAGTTTGAATACTCAAAAACAATTGAAGTTGATATGAACGGAGTTAAGAAATTTGAATTATCTCAGAATTATCCAAACCCTTTTAATCCCAGCACAGTGATTAGTTATGAGTTACCCGTAAATGGTTTTGTGAGTCTGAAAGTTTTCGATGTTCTAGGAAATGAAATTGCTACATTGGTTAATGAAGAAGAATCAGCTGGCTCATATAATGTACAATTTACAACTACTGGTTTACAATTAGTTTCTGGTGTATATTTTTATCGATTGCAATCAGGTGAGTTTGTTGAGAGTAGGAAGATGGTAATACTAAAATAATTCAGAGAGTCTAGATGAAAACAATTATTTATGCAATTTTAAACATTATAATTTGGTCTACAACATTTGCACAAACTTTGCCTGTTCCACCCAGACCATTGAACGCTGTTTCCGGCTCTGATTTTATAAATCTAATCTGGAGTATGCCTCGAGATCAAAGAGAAGAACAAATTTATTCTCATGTGATAACTGGTAACATTCCAAATTTTATGCGGCAATTAAACACTGTAACTGCCTATGCTAATATTGGCGGGAATAACCATTCAGTTAAGTACTTTGTTATTCCTGAGTATCTTGCAGTCGGTTCTGATTCAGACTATTTTCTAACACCGATGACTCCTTTGCTGGCACAAAGAATTTGTAATGCTCTTAACTGTACTATGCCAACAAAAAAAATGGTGGATCAGATTTATACTTCTGCCCCATGTAAACTGAGACCACAACCAATTCCACCTACTCCTGAAATGATAACCGTTCCGGTATTTGATCAACATAATGATTCTGTTTTGTCCATCAGACTTCCTGTTCTCTCACAATATCCATTCGGTACTTTGGTAGGTGGAACGAAGAAAGATGTTATAATCTCTAATAATATCTATCAGAACTTGCACTCGAATGTACCAAAGCCAGTAGTGATTTATGGTTGGCATCAGTTGAACGGAGTTCCGATTCAGCCGGTTTATAATGGACACGAAGAAACTTATGCGGATTATAGCCACGGAATTCGTTTAGTTTTAGATTCAGTTCTTGTAGATGAATCACCAATGACGTTTACACAGCTTTTAGCGAATTCTGATTTATCCATTCTGGTTAGTGATGAAGGAACAATTTTGAAACCTTATTACACAATTCCAGGCAATTCAACTCCTGCACCTAAAACTTTTGGTGTTTTATGGAATTCTTCATCGAGCTTAAAAATTTATGTTCAGCCTCTTTCCGGTACTACATATAAAGCGTTCTATGGAAATGATGGGTTGACTTTTAATGACTCCACTTCAGAATTTGCTGATAGCATTATTGTAAATAATTTACCTGTCGATTCAATTTTTTATTTTCGGATAAGAGCAAAAAGCGGTTTAGGTTACTCAGATTTCTCTGAAGTTTTAGGTGGAACCGTTTCAGAATCTAATCCAGCAGTGTTAATTGTAAATGGATTTGATAGAAGTTCTTCCGGCAATACATACAACTTTATTCGGCAGCACGGTAATGCTTTTAAAAATAATGGATATTCATTTTGTTCCGTTACTAATGATGCCGTAATTCAAGGTTATGTTTCACTGCAGGATTTTTCTATCGTAGATTATATTCTTGGTGATGAAAGCACTGCTGATGAAACATTTAACAACAGTGAACAGGAGATAGTAAAAAATTATTTAAAAAATGGAGGAAAACTTTTTGTTTCTGGTGCGGAGATAGCCTGGGACTTGGATTACAAGGGATCATCAAGTGATAAAGATTTTATTTACAATTATTTAAAAAGTCAGTATATCAATGATGCACCTAATGGTTTGGCTGGTACATATTATCAGGCAGAACCTATTGCAAATAGTATTTTTGATGGGACAGGTACAATTTCTTACGATGATGGTACACACGGAACAATTAATGTCAGGTATCCCGATGTTATTACAGGAATGAATGGGGGAATAAATTGTCTTCAATATTCTAATGTAACAAATCAGTTTGCGGCAGTTTACTATGAGGGAATTTTTCCTGGTGGAAGTACAAATGGTAAAGTCGTTTTTGTTGGATTCCCTTTTGAAACGATTTACCCAGACGAAAAACGAAATATTTTTTTAAGTAAAGTTATTTCATTTTTTAATTCTCCGGTAAATATATCAGAAAATTTAATTTCGGAGCCTGAATCATTCGAGCTTTATCAAAACTATCCAAATCCATTTAACCCAACTACAACAATTAAATTCAATTTACCTGAAGCAGGAATGGTAAAGTTAACTCTCTACAATATTCTTGGTCAGCATATAAGAACACTTGTAAATGAATTTAAAGAATCCGGAGTACATACAATAAACCTTGATGCAAGTGAACTCAATAGCGGAATGTACATATACAAAATAGAATCAGGTTCATATACCCAAACAAGAAAAATGACACTTGTTAAGTAATGCCATAGAGTTTATTATTCTTCGGAATAATAAAAACCCCCAAGCACAAAAAGGCTCAGGTAACTGAGCCTTTTTTGTTTCTAAATCATCAAACACAACATAATTCTAAATCATACCTTCAATTATTATTTAAGATTGAGTATTTTAACATTAAATAAAATCAACATTAAATTTTTATAAACTTAAGAGAGTGAGAACTAATGGGATCCAAAATAATCTGGACAAAAATTGATGAAGCACCAGCTTTAGCAACTTACTGTTTACTTCCTATCGTAAAATCATTTGCCAAAGGAACAGGAATCGATATTGAATTAAAAGATATTTCTCTTGCGGGCAGAATTATTGCAAATTTTCCTGATGATCTAACTGATGAGCAAAAAATTCCTGATTTTCTATATGAATTGGGTGAAGTTGCAAAAACTCCTGACGCAAACATTATAAAGCTTCCCAACATCAGCGCTTCAATTCCACAGTTAAAAGAAGCTATAAAAGAATTACAGGATAAAGGATTTAAAATTCCTGATTATCCCGAAGAACCAAAAAATGAAAAAGAGAAAAAATTAAAAGAAAGATTTGCAAAAGTACTTGGCTCTGCTGTTAATCCTGTTCTTAGAGAAGGTAATTCTGATAGACGAGCAGCAGCATCAGTTAAAAAGTTTGCACAAAAACATCCGCATAGAATGATGAAACCATGGCCGACATCAGGTTCAAAAGCCCGTGTTGCACATATGGAACAAAAAGATTTTTATGGAAATGAAACTGCAATTACTCTTGATAAAAATGATGTTGTTAAAATTGAGTATGTAGATCAAAGCGGCAACACAACAACACTTAAAGAAAATCTTAAACTTCTTAATGGAGAAGTAATCGATACAACAGTTATGAATGTTAAAGAGTTGAGAAAATTCTATGCAGCACAAATAGAAGAAGCAAAAAAAGATAACGTACTTCTGTCGTTACATCTTAAAGCAACAATGATGAAAATTTCTGATCCAATAATGTTTGGACATGCTGTATCGGTTTACTTTAAAGATGCGCTGGAGAAACATGCAAAAATTCTGAAAGAAATAGGAGCAAATTTAAATAATGGTCTTTTGGATGTAATTGAAAAACTTAAAAAACTTCCTGAAGAAAAAAGACTTGAGATAGAAGCTGATATTAATAAAGTATATGAATACCAGCCTGAACTTGCAATGATCGATTCGAGAATCGGCAAAACAAATTTGCACGTACCAAATGATGTAATTGTTGATGCATCAATGCCGAACGTTGTTCGTGATGGTGGTAAAATGTGGAACAGGAAAGATGAGTTACAGGATTGTATCTCGATGATTCCGGACAGATGTTATGCAACTATTTATGAAACAATTATTGAAGATGCAAAAGTAAAAGGGCAGTTTGATCCATCAACAATGGGCGCAGTTTCTAACGTTGGTTTGATGGCACAGAAAGCTGAAGAGTACGGCTCACACGATAAAACATTTGAAGCCAAAGGAAATGGTGTTATTCGCGTAGTAAATTCTGAAGGAAAAACTTTACTTGAGCAGCAAGTTGAAACCGGTGATATTTTTAGAATGTGTCAGGCTAAAGATGAACCAATTAAAGATTGGGTAAAGCTAGCTGTAAACAGAGCTAAAGCTTCTTCAACCCCAGCCATTTTCTGGCTTGATGAAAACCGGGCACATGATAGAGAAATTATCTCAAAAGTAAAAAAATATTTACCTAAGCATGATACAACCGGACTTGAAATAAAAATCCTTAAACCTGTTGATGCAATGAAATATACTTTAGAAAGAACAAGAAAAGGCTTGGATACGATTTCTGTAACAGGAAATGTGCTTCGAGATTATCTTACTGACTTATTCCCAATTCTTGAACTTGGTACAAGTGCAAGAATGTTATCAATCGTTCCTTTGCTAAATGGCGGTGGATTATTTGAAACCGGTGCGGGTGGTTCTGCTCCAAAACATGTTGAACAGTTTTTAAAAGAAAATCATTTAAGGTGGGATTCACTCGGTGAATATTGCGCACTTGTTCCTTCTTTAGAAATGATTGCTGATAAAACAGCAAATGCAAAAGCTGCGCTATTAGCCGAAACATTAGATGTAGCAATTGGAAAGTATCTTGAAAACGGAAGAATGCCATCAAGAAAAGCAAAAGAAATTGATAACCGTGGAAGTTCATTCTATTTAGCATTTTATTGGGCTAAGGCATTATCAGAACAAAGTAAAGATGCAGAATTAACAGCAAGGTTTACAAAGATGTTCCAGGAATTAAAATCGAACGAAGAAAAAATTGTTAGTGAATTACTTTCTGTGCAAGGTAAACCTGCCGATGTTGGCGGCTACTATTTGCCTGATGAACTGAAGGCGAATGAAGCAATGAGACCAAGTTCAACGTTAAATAAAATTGTTGATGAGATGTAGATAAAACTCTAATTGTTAGCACAAAAAATTAGGCTCAAGAAATTGAGCCTTTTTATTTTTCACTCTATATTTACATAAGGGGAGAAGCTAATTTAAAACCTTTCCTTAACCAACTCCATAATCTTAATTCCTGCAGCGGGAATTTTTGTTCCGGGGCCAAAGATTGCAGAGGCTCCATGCTCATAAAGAAAATCATAATCCTGTGCAGGAATAACTCCACCGCAGATTACAATAATATCTTCTCTTCCAAGTTTCTTAAGTTCTTCAATAAGCTGTGGCAATAAGGTTTTATGTCCGGCTGCAAGAGAACTCATTCCAACAACGTGAACATCATTTTCAACCGCCTGCTGTGCAGTTTCTTCCGGAGTCTGGAATAAAGGACCAACATCCACATCAAATCCCATATCAGCATATGCTGTTGCTACAACCTTTGCACCTCGATCATGTCCATCCTGTCCCATTTTTGCAATCATTATTCTTGGGCGGCGACCTTCGTGCTTTGCAAATTCATCCGTCATCTTGCGAACCTGTTCAAACAGTTCGTCATCTTTAGCGTATTCGCTGCTGTAAACTCCTGATATTGTTCTTGTCACGGCTTTGTACCTTCCGCTTACTTTTTCGATTGCTGATGAGATTTCTCCAAGTGTTGCCCGTGCTCTTGCAGCAACAATTGAAAGCTCAAGTAAATTACCTTCACCTGTTTCTGCACATTTTGTAAGTGCATCAAGTGCTTGTTTAAAATCCTCATTCTTTCTGTTTTTCTTCACTTCATTCAAACGTTTTATTTGTGACAATCTAACTGCAGTATTGTCAACTTCTAAAATTTCAATTGGATCTTCTTTTTCTAATCGGTATTTATTTACCCCAACTATCGTTTCTCTGCCAGAATCGATTCTTGCTTGTCTTCGTGCTGATGCTTCTTCAATGCGCATCTTTGGAATTCCTGCTTCAATAGCTTTAGTCATTCCACCATAAGATTCAACTTCAAGAATATGTTCCCAACCTTTTTTAAGTAGAGCGTCAGTTAGGGCTTCAACATAATAAGATCCACCCCAGGGATCGATAACTTTTGTAATGTAAGTTTCATCCTGCAAGTAAAGCTGAGTATTACGTGCAATTCGCGCAGAAAAATCAGTAGGCAATGCAATCGCCTCATCTAAAGAATTTGTATGAAGTGATTGTGTGTGTCCAAGTGCTGCAGCCATAGCTTCAATGCAGGTTCGCACAACATTGTTGAACGGATCCTGCTCGGATAAACTCCAACCGGAAGTTTGGGAGTGAGTTCTAAGCGACATTGATTTTGGATTTTTAGGATTAAACTGTTTAATCATCTTTGCCCATATCAATCTTGCGGCACGCATTTTAGCAACTTCCATAAAATAATTCATTCCCTGCGCCCAGAAGAAAGAAAGACGCGGTGCAAATTCATCTATGTCCATTCCAGCTTTAATTCCAGTGCGAACATATTCCAAACCATCTGCAAGCGTGTAAGCCATTTCAAGATCGGCTGTAGCACCTGCTTCCTGCATATGATATCCTGAAATTGAAATGCTGTTAAACTTAGGCATGTTCTTAGCGGTAAACTTGAAAATATCTGCAATGATTCGCATAGAAACTTCTGGCGGATATATATAAGTGTTACGAACCATATATTCTTTTAGAATATCGTTCTGAATCGTTCCGGTCAGTTGTTCATGTTTAACCCCTTGTTCTTCTGCTGCAACAATATAAAAAGCAAGAACAGGAAGAACAGCACCATTCATCGTCATTGATACAGACATTTTGTCGAGTGGAATCTGATCAAACAGAATTTTCATATCAGCAATAGAATCAATTGCAACTCCGGCTTTTCCAACATCGCCAATAACTCTTGGATGATCAGAATCATAACCTCGATGAGTTGCAAGATCAAATGCTACGGATAAACCCATTTGGCCGGCAGCAAGATTTCTTCTGTAAAAGGCATTACTTTCTTCGGCAGTCGAAAAACCTGCATATTGTCTTACTGTCCATGGGCGCTGAACATACATCGTTGAATATGGTCCTCGTAAAAATGGTGGAACTCCGGAAAGGTAATTAACGTGATCGAGATTTTGTATATCATCTTTTGTGTAAAGTGGTTTTACGGGTATTTTTCCATCGTTTCCCAGATAAAATCTTCAACAGATTTCCCAGTTTCTGTTTTAAACTTTTCTTCCCACTCTTTTTAGAAATATTTTTTGGAGATAAATTAAGTTCAATATTTTTAAAATCGGGTTTCATATTACATTGCTCCCATTCTTTTCAATAAGTTGGATATTATAGAATAAGCATCAGCACCCATATAAATAAAATTATCAATCCCGGATTTTTTATGTTCTTCAATCTGATCTTTTGGATATCCTGCAAGTATAACTGCTACATCTTTTGATTTTTCTTTTATTCCTTTTACAATTGGAGGTACAAGTTCTGGATATGTATCATCAGTTGAGCAAATAACAGCAGCCTGAGCTTTTGAATCAATTGCTGATTTTATTGCTTCGTCTGTTGAGTTAAAACCATTTGGATAGACTATTTCAAATCCGCCAACTTCAAAAAAACACGAGAGAAATCTGCTCTGCCTTTAAATTGCTTTAGCGGGCCCATTGTTGCTAAAAAAATTTTAGGTTTACTGCCGGTTTTCTTTTTAAAATTCTCTGATGAGATTCTCAATTCTTCAAACATTTCTGATAAGCGAAATTGCCTTATAGGTTCAACTGTTATTCCTTTTTCAGCAGAAGCACGAATGGATTTAGAAATTTCACCTAGTGATGCGCCTTCAAGAAATGCATCAACTGCATAGTCAATTAATTCATAGGATTTTGAATCAGCAATTTTCTGTAATTTTGCAAGAATACTAGAATGTTTTTTATTATCACCCGTAATTCTATATTTCTGAATATACTCAACCCTCTTTTTGTAAACTGCATCAAAATCAGTTTGTTTAATATCGATCATATCTTCTTTTGGATTTGCATACATATTAGTCCCAACCAAAATTGATTTACGTTTTGCAAAATCTTTTTCTTAGAATCGGCCACTTTAATGATTTCGTTTAGTGCGAAACCGGATTGTACAGCGTTCAACATTCCATCTTTTTCTTCAATTGTTTGGAATAATTTCCAGGCAGCTTGTGCAATATCAGCAGTTAGCTTCTCGATAAAAAATGATCCGCCTGCAGGATCAACTACCTGATCAAGATGAGATTCTTCTTTTAAAATAATTTGTGTGTTACGCGCAAGTCGTATTGAGAAATCATCGGGAACATTAAACGATTCGTCGTAAGCATTTGTTTGGAGCGAATCTACTCCACCGACAATTGCTGAGAACGCTTCTGTTGTGGTACGAAGTGAATTAACAAATGGATCGAAAAGTGTTTGGTTGAATTGAGCAGTTTTACCGTGAATGAAGATTTTTCTACATTCCTCTTTAACTCCATAAGATTCAAGAATTTTATTCCACAATATTCTTGCTGCTCGTAGTTTTGCAACTTCCATAAAATAGAATGAACCAATTCCAAAAGTGAACTTAATTCTTTTTGAAACATCATCTACTTTTAATCCACGGGAAATCATTTCATTCAAATACTCCACAGCAGTTGCAAAGGCAAAGGCAAGTTCTTGAACAGCATTCGAACCTGAGTTGTTATATATAAATCCGCTGATTCCAATTGTTTTAATCGGAGAATTGGATTTGATCATCAACTCGGTAGATAATTTGATTTCATCAAAAATCTGGCTTAATGAAATTGGCAAATCACCATTAACCAATAAATATTCATAAGGATCTGATATGATTGATCCTTTTATATTCATTAAACTTCTGCGTGTTTCATTAGCATAAGCAGTAAAAAGAAGAGTGATTGGAAGTGCAGAAAATCCACAGTTAATGTTTACTGGTTGACTTGTTAAATCAATATCCTTAAACAAAATTTGCATTTTTCTTACACCAGAAATTGATAACCCATCTTTACCTACTTCACCTGCTTTAGATTGATCGGCATCAATCCCGAGTTGAGTTGGATTATCTAATACTATATTTATTGAATTCAATCCACGTTGAAGATCAGATCGTAATACCTCATTCAATTCTTCGGGAAGAGCCTGGTTGTATTCTTGTGCGATTTCCCAACTTTTAAAGTTATATCCAGAAACATTACTGCCGCGGAGATAATTATCAAAGCCTGGAAAATTATTTATTTGTGGAAGATCTTTAATATCGGTTGAGGTGTAAAGTGGTTGAAGATTTATTTCTTCGTAAGTTTTTGTAATGAGTTTTTTATCAAATGATTCACCCTTCAAATCTCTTTCAACTTGCTGTTTCCATTCTTCGTAAGATGTAGTTGAAAAATCTTTTTCCAATTCGGGTTTATCACCGAGTTTTACTTCTTGAGCCATTGTAACTCCTAAATTCTAAAAATGTACAGACCAAAACTACTAAAAATCAGAGCGAAAGTGAGAATGAAAATTCAAAAAACCAAATACCAAATCACAAAAAAAATGCAATTTGGTATTTAAAATTTATCTTTTCTTTAGGCTGGCGGGTTCCAGGTTTCGTGGATTAATTTTTGATCTTTCTGAAGACTGTTTTTTACTTCTGTAACTCTGAATACTGTTCGATTAAAAACTCCCCAGATGTTATCCATATATAGGCGCATCGCTTCAATGTCATTTTCACCAGGTTTTTGATGAATTGCTTCCAGCATATCTGAGTAAATCAAGTCAAGATATTTGATCTCAATATCAAAATTAATATCAGGTTTTGTATGTTCTTTCATTTTTGTTAAGTGTTTAGTTTTTAAAAAGTGTTTTTATGTAATTCTTCAATGGAACTTAATACTGATTTTATCTTTTCAATTTTGATTCTGGGGTATTCTTCTCCAGGTTTTAATTCTAAAGCCTTTTCATAAAATGATTTTGCCTCAGCATATTTTTTTTCATTTAACAGTTCATCAGCTTTTTTAATGCTTTCGTTATATGCCACAGTTTGATCGGTTATAATTGTTTTCATTTTTAGAGCATCGCCTGATTCTTCAACTATCATTTTCTTAAACTCTTCAGGGTATCCAATATTTTTAGGTTTAAAAAATTCTGTTTTTGATAATCCATCCATATACTTTACTATTAAATGCTCTCCAAACTGCTTCCAGGTTTTATAAGTGTTTTCAGCAGATGCAATTGAATAATTAGTTAAGTAATCAATTGCTTCACCTTTAGAATTTTTAAGAAGTGATAAAGCTGTTAATTCAATATTTTCCTGTTGCGCAAAATATTTTCCTTCAATTTCATTTTGTGTTTTCTTTACATCATCAATAACAATTGAATATCGCGGGTAAGAAAAATTTGCAACAAAATTAAAAACCCAGAATGCTGAATCCCAGGTAAACTGAGATAAAGAACCAACGCCTTTAGAATAATTATAAGGAGTTCTACTCATTGATGAATACATAGGAGTGTAAACTGTAAAGTAAGTGTCATCAACACCAAACCAAAAAACACCGCCAACTTCTCTAGGCAAATGTGCACGAGCTTGAGATACAAATGAAAATCCAGTTTGGGGTGTTGAAATTGGACGCTCATGAAAATATTCTTCACCAGTATATTGCCACGTTAATGGTCTCCATCTGTAAGGCATTTGATAAGGACCGGCAGCAATTCCTTTTGTCATGTCTAGTTCAGTTCCTTCATAATGATCACGCATTAAACCCATTACATCGTGAACAGATAATTTTTCATCTGGTTTAATATACAACGGCATTCTGTTTAAAGATTCGCCTTTGATGTATGAAATATATTTATCCATTGTTGAGTTGCACCTTCTAAATAAAGACCAAACTCTTGCATCGCAAAATCTTATCGCTCCAAAATCCAAAGGAGCGTAGGCATCAGAAAAATTAAATTCAGAATCTTTACCCAAGAAATAACCATTGTCTTTTGCAAAGGAAATCACATCGGGAGCATACAAACAATTTTCGGGATCATTTAAGGGGAAAGTTGTTATACGTGATTGATTAGCATGACCAGATATATATCCATCAGGAATTTTTACAGCTACCCAAACTGCTCCTTTATTACCTTCACCTTTCCCAATAAGTTCAAGAATCCAGGCCTCATTCGCATCCCCAATAGAAAATGACTCACCGCTGCTGTAATAACCAAATTCATTTACAAGATCAGTCATTATTTTTATTGCTTCACGTGCAGTTTTGCTGCGTTGTAAAGCGATGTAAATCATACTTCCATAATCTAGAATTCCATTTGGTGTGCCAAGTTCTTCTCTCCCACCGAAAGTAGTTTCACCAATAACAACTTGATGTTCATTCATATTTCCGATTACATTATAAGTAACAGAAGCTTGCGGAATTTTTCCAAGAAACTTTCCTGTGTCCCACTCATATATTTCCAACCAGGCGCCGTTTTGGTAAACCGCAGCAGGATAATGATAAAGCTCGCCGTATGCCTCGTACGAATCAGCTGTATATGAGATCATAACTGATCCATCAACACTTGCTCCTTTGGTTACAATAAAGTTAGTGCAGGCTTGTAAGTTTGTGGAAGTTAAGATGATTAGAAAGCCAATGATTAAAAGAGATATTATTCTCATCATTACAAATCCTTGTTAAAAAATCTTAAAAAACGTTGCTGAAAAGATAAGGAATTAGATTTGATTTGGGAACGAAAAATAAACTACAGAAATAATTTTTATTTTAATTTAGTTAATTAATTTTTAAATTTATTTTAAAATATTACATATAAACATCAATAGAATAATTAACTCTAATTTAGGAGTAATAATATGAGATTATCTATCATATCTTTATTGGCTTTCACTTTAATTATTAATCTTCCTGCTCAACAAACAGACAAATCAAAACCACGTTATGATATTTTTTCATTTAATAAAGAAGTCATTCTTCCAGGAACACCAGTACAAATATTTGATGCTGCAACCGGAGATATAAGTGGCTGGTGGGATCATTCATTTTCCGATAATCCTAAAAAAGTTTTTTATTGAGGCAAAACCCGGCGGCGGATTCTGGGAAATATTTGATGATGAAGGAAACGGAGTTTTACACGCAACAGTGATTTATTCAAAGCGTCCGGAGATGATTCGTTTTGATGGGCCGCTTGGATTATCCGGAAGAGCAGTTCAGATTGTAACAACTTATGAATTCTCTGAGGTAGATCAAGATTCTACATTATTGAAAGTTTCTGTTCATGGCTCAGGTGAAATGGAAGAAGGAATGTCTGCAATTGTAGAAAATGTTTGGGAACATTTTATTTTGAAAGATTTAAACCCTATATTGAATCGGGAAAGCATTTGAAATAGTGACTTCAAACTGTTTTTAATCTCAAATATTCTTTGCAATTTCACATCAACAAAATTTTATAATTATGAATTGTCCTGCTTGCAAAAATTCAATGATCATATTAGAACTTAATCAAGTTGAAATTGATTATTGTTCTGCTTGTAAAGGTATCTGGTTAGATAATGGTGAATTAGAATTAGTATTTTCTAATTCAGATCGAAAAGAAATTGCTGAATCATTTTTTGTTAAATATGATTTTGATGAAGAGAAAAGAAGGTGTCCTAACTGTAAAAAGAAAATGGAAAAAGTTGAATTTGAGAACACAGGTATAATAATCGATAAATGTACTAACAATCATGGACTTTGGTTTGATAGCGGTGAGCTCAAGTTGCTTTTAAAATCTGCCGAGGAAAAAAACAACAAAATGATTGAGTTGTTGAAAGAAGTGTTTGGGGAATAAATTAAAAATTGATATTGAACTTTTATATCTAATCATACATTAACGGAGGCATTATGGCTTTCTTCATTATTTTTATTGCGATAATAGTTGTTATCGGATTTTACTTTGTTTCCATTTACAATTCATTAGTTGGATTAAGAAACCGTGTTAAAAATGCATGGTCACAAATAGATGTGCAGTTAAAGAGAAGACACGATCTTATTCCTAATTTGCTTGAAGCTGTAAAAGGTTACATGAAACACGAACGCGAGATAATGGAAAACATTACTAAATATCGAAGCCAGGCAATGGATGCCAGCAGTGTTGGCGATAAAGCTGTTGCTGAAGGAATGCTAAGCGGTGCTCTTGGTCAGCTTCGTGTTCAGGTTGAAAATTATCCAGACTTAAAAGCAAATCAAAACTTTCTTGCATTGCAGGAAGAGTTAACATCAACTGAAAATAAAATTTCTTTTGCTCGCCAGGCTTATAACGATCAGGTTTTATTTTATAATAATAAAATTCAGATGTTTCCTTCCAACGTAGTAGCTGGAATGTTCAGTTTTAAAGAAGAAGAATTTTTTGAAATTGAAGACAAAGCTGAAAAAGAAGTTCCTAAAGTTAGTTTTTCTTAATACAGGATATTTTTCTTTATGATGTGGGAACTGATAGCAGCTAATAAAAGAAAATCAATTTTTATTTTTATCGGGATGGGATTACTTCTCATCCTGATTGGTTTTACTTTTGGAAGTTTTTATGAACCTGAAAACGGTGGCTTTTTTGGTATCTTCTTTGCGTTAATTCTCTGGGTAATTCTTTCAATGGTAAGTTACTTTGCCGGGAGCAAAATTTTACTTGCTGTAAGTGGAGCAAAAGAAGTTACTCAAGATGTACATCCGCAGTTGTACAATGTTGTAGAGGAAATGAGAATTGCAGCAAACCTGCCGCACCAACCAAAAATTTATATAATTGCCGATGCTGCCCCAAATGCTTTTGCAACAGGAATCAAACCAGAAAATTCCGCAATAGCTGTAACTGCCGGATTGTTAGGTACTTTAAATCGAGATGAATTACAAGGCGTCGTTGCTCATGAAATGTCTCACATACTAAATCGTGATGTTTTAGTGATGACATTTGCAGGAATGATGCTTGGTGCAATCACTCTAATGGCCGAGGTTTTTACTAGAAGTTTATGGTTTGGTGGAGGTTCTAGATATAAATCTAAATCATCAGATAAAGGCGGACAGGCACAAATTATTATTTTAGTGCTTGCAATTGTATTGGCTATTCTCGGTCCGATTATGGCGCAACTTCTTTACTTTGCAATATCACGTAAACGCGAATATCTGGCTGATGCTTCCGCAGTTAGATTAACAAGATATCCTGATGGATTAGCCTCAGCACTTGAAAAGATTTCCAGCTCCAATCTCGATTTGAAAACTGCTAACAAGGTAACTGCTCCCATGTACATCATCAATCCTTTAAAGAAAAAGGGAATGCAAATTTCAAATTTGTCAAGTACACACCCACCGATAACAGAAAGAATTAATATTTTACGTTCAATGACCCACGGTGTTAACTTTGCAAATTATCAAACTGCATTTAATCAAATTAAAGGAAGACAATCTAATGTGATTCCTCAATCCGGGTTAACTGATAATTCCAAAATTGGATTAAGGAGTACTGAACTTTCCCAGACTTCATTTGAAACTGATAAACAAGTTAAAGAGAAGTTGGTGATTTAATGATGAAGTTAAATAATTTCTTTTTCATTAATTGTACTTGTGGAATAAAATTAAAAGTACCACCGGATTATAGAAACAATTCTATCACTTGTCCTAAGTGTGGAAGAATACACAGCATTTCTAATTAATTCTTTTTTATTATTTTCTTTCCTCTAACAATTGTTAAAAGTTAAGATTAAGTAATTATAAAGATTACCAACTAACAATTACTTCTCTATCATAGAAAATTATTATTTGTTGTTGTCAGCCTTGAGAATGGTTAACAAATAACAAATATCATTTATAATACTTCTCCAACTGCAATTCTTGATAAATCAAATATTTTCTAACATTTACTTTCTATTCATTTTTAATCAAAATGGTATGATTTTCTATTATCAATAGTACTTGCTAACAAACAAAGAATAAAAATAATCGGAAACTAATTGAAAGGAGGGGAATATGTCTGGGAAAAGTCGACGAGATTTCCTCAAATCTACCGCTTTAATAGGTGCGGGTGTTACTGGGCTTTCCGCGACAGCAAAAGCTAGTCCTAAAA
The DNA here is from genome assembly GCA_016709765.1 of Ignavibacteriales bacterium. Lineage (NCBI taxonomy): Bacteria > Pseudomonadati > Ignavibacteriota > Ignavibacteria > Ignavibacteriales > Ignavibacteriales bacterium. The sequence continues at coordinate 1,277 of JADJMD010000014.1, read as the reverse complement.
ATATTTTATCCGAAGATAGAATGGGAGTTTTAGTTGATACAACCGTTTGTGTTGGATGCAGAAATTGTGAATGGGCATGTAAAGGGCACATAGTCTACTTGCAGGAAACTTAGAATCCTACGAAGATCGCAAAAATATTAGAAACCAAAAGAAGACCTGATCATACAGCTTTAACAGTTGTAAAATGAGTATTCGCCAGGCAAAAATTCAAATCTCCCTATAGATGTCAAGTTCAATGCATGCATTGTGATAATCCTGCGTGCGTTTCGGCATGTATCGTGGGTGCATTTTCAAAACATGAAAATGGCTCAGTTACCTGGGATACAGATATGTGTATTGGTTGTCGCTACTGTATGGCAGCCTGCCCATTTCAAGTACCAGCTTTTGAATACGATAAAGCATTAAATCCAAAAATTATGAAATGTGATTTTTGTTTTGATAGGACAAAAGAAGGCAAACTGCCCGCCTGTGTTAGTATTTGTCCCGTTGAAGCTCTTACCTATGGAAGCAGAACTGAACTTGTTAAAATTGCGCGTGATAGAATAAAGAAAAATCCAGATAGATATGTTGATCATATTTTTGGAGAATATGAAGTTGGCGGCACATCCTGGATGTATTTAGCAAATAAAGATTTTGCGAAAGCTTGATTTTCCAAATCTTGGTAAAAAATCCTGCACCTGGTGTTTCAGAATCAATACAACACGGAATCTTTGCATACTTTGTTCCACCGGTTTCCTTATATGCTTTGCTTGGGGGAATCCATCTGGATATCAAAACGACGCAAAGAGTTAGATGAGGAGGTAAAATAATGAGTCACGAAGTTGTAAATCCTGTACCTATTAAACATAAATATTTTACTCCCGGTGTTTTTGTTTTAATAATTATTGCATTAAATGGTTTAGTTTTTTTGATGGGGAGGTTCTTTTTTGGAATTGGTGCTGTTACAAATTTAAATAATCAATATCCATGGGGATTGTGGATTGGTGTTGATGTTGCAGCAGGCGTTGCACTTTGCGGCAGGTGGATTTACAACAGCTGCACTTGGTCATATAATGCACAAAGATGAATATCATGCTTTATTGTACGCCCAGCATTATTAACAGCCATGCTCGGATATACTTTTGTTGCGATGGGAGTTTTTGTTGATATCGGAAGATGGTATTTTATCTGGCATCCGCTTGTAATGTGGAACGGCAACTCAGCACTATTTGAAGTTGGTATATGTGTAATGATTTATTTGACAGTACTTTATATCGAATTTCTTCCTGTAGTTACTG